>DAOSBX010000006.1 GCA_035361075.1 Candidatus Hydrogenedens sp.
TACTGCCCCGGAATTATAAAGTAGCACAAATATTTTTGCCTGTGGGAAATTATTACATAATACAGCGGGGACAGACTTGCAATTGAAAGGATAGATTTCATGTTAACATTTATTTCTTAGGGGAGCAGGGATGCTCCCGATACGTTATACTTTTAGAAAAGAAATAAACCACAGAGGACATGGAGGTACATGGAGGAGCACAGAGAGGAAAGAGTAAAAACAATTCAGTGCTTTTTTGCATCTGGGGTTGTAATTATCCCCTAAAAATTTATTAAATTCTCTGTGAAAACTCTGTGATTAAATATTTATTTTCCTTGTGTAATTGTAAAAGTAAAAGACACGGGCAGGGGTGTCTGTGTTACTTTTTTATTGGGGTAGATGATGGAATTCTTTTATTGATATTATGATAAAATATTTATTCAGTCAATAGGAATGTTAAAGTAGTTTAAAACACAGGTAGGGTTTTTGAGGCAGTTTTTGTAGAAATAGGTTCTTATTGATGTTTTCATTCGTTTTTAATTTATAATTTAATGACGTTATTTTTTTATATTACATTTGTTAAAAGGTTATAATTTTACATAAAGGAGAATTTTATGTTGTCAAAGGATAAGATTGATTATTATTGTAAGAATGTTATTGAGCTATTAAATAAGGCTCAAATAGTTATAACTAAGGATGAAGAGGATAAAATTGAAATTGCTGAATTTGGATTAGGGCGATTTGAGGAAATAGGATTGGCAATTATTACCTATGTTAATAATGAACGGTATTGTGCTAAAGAATTGATTATGTTCCCGTGGATGATATGTCCAGAACATAAACATCCACCTGTTGAAAATGACCCTGGGAAAATGGAAACTTTTCGTTGTCGTTGGGGTAAAGTGTATTTATATACAGAAGGAGAACCAACAAGACATCCTAAAGCAAAAATACCAGAAGATAAACAAGATTATTTTACGGTTTGGCATGAAATAGAGTTACATCCGGGTGAGCAGTACACACTACCACCGAACACATTACATTGGTTCCAAGCAGGAGAAGAAGGAGCAATTATATCCGAATTTTCAAGTACCAGTCGAGATGAATCGGATATATTTACAGACCCATTTATAATAAGAGTTGACAAAGGACAAATCGTTAAATGATTCACAAATTATGCTATTTATTGTATGTCATATAGTTAGGTTGAAAATAGGATTTCAAATTTGTTATAATATGTTCGAATAAATTTTGAAGGATAAACTATAAAAACAATTTATATAAGAAAGATGTTATATGAATAGTGTAAACAATAATTATGAAGCACTTTTTAAGAAAGCCGAAGAATTTCGAAATTCTTTGGGTTATGGAGAAAAAATTCGAGTTCGTGTAGGTTCTGCGACCTGCGAACATGCGGCAGGTTCTCAGGTTGTATATGAGGAATTTCAGAAACACATTGCATCTTCTGGAAGGCCAGATATAATCTTAGAAAAGACGGGTTGCACAGGTAGATGTAGTTGTGAACCGATAGTTGGTGTATTTATACCGGGCAAATTACCTGTAAAATACCAGTTAGTAAAACGGGATACGGTTCATAGAATTTTTATGGATCACATCATCGGCGGGAAAATAGTTCATGAACATTTATTGGACAAGACTCCTGATTCTTGTAAATATCATGTTTTGATGTGTGACGGTTCTGGTTGTGGTGGTGCATTAGAGAGTGGTTTAAGGTTTCAATTTGAAATGAAACTTGCAGAATCTGGATTAAAACCTGATGAGGTATGGCTGACCCATATTGGTTGTTTAGGTTTTTGCACAATAAGAGAGAAAAAGGAACAAACAGTTCAGGTTATGGTTCGACCTGATAATGTTATATATAAGCTCAAAACTATAAAGGATGCAGAGGAAATTATAGAGAATCATTTTAAGGAAGGTAAAGTGGTTCAACATCTGGTTGTAAAAGAAAAGCCAATAAGTCAGAGGTTTTATAATTTATATGGAGATGTAGCATTCTTTAATAAACAAACACGTGTGGCTTTACGAAATGCAGGTGTTGTAAATCCGGAAAACATATATGATTATATTCATTATAAAGGATTCCTTGCATTAAAGGAAGTCTTAGAAAAAGACGATCCTGAATGGGTAGTGAAACAAATAACGGAATCCAAATTGAGGGGGAGAGGTGGAGGTGGTTTCCCCACAGGTATGAAGTGGTCAAGTGCACGTAAAGCAAAAGAGAAAATCCGTTATATTATTTGCAATGCGGATGAAGGTGACCCTGGTGCATTTATGGACCGTAGTATGTTAGAGTCCGACCCATTTAGTATAGTTGAGGGGATGATAATAGGGGGTTTTGCTATAGGGGCACAAAAAGGTTATTTTTATATTCGTGCGGAGTATCCTTTAGCGGTAGAACGAATAAATAACGCTATTGAAGAGTGTAGAAGACATAATTTATTAGGGCAAAACATATTAGGTAGTACTTTTAATTTTGATCTTGAAATCCGTTTAGGTGCAGGAGCCTTTGTATGTGGTGAGGAAACTGCTTTAATTCACTCTATAGAAGGGGAACGTGGCCAACCTCGTGTTAGACCTCCTTATCCGACAGAGAGTGGACTATGGGGCAAACCTACGGTAATTAATAATGTAGAGACCTTTGCTAACGTTCCGCCTATCATTGTTTACGGACCTGAATGGTTTTCACAGATAGGGACAAGTCGAAGTGGAGGGACAAAAGTATTTGCACTTGCTGGAAAAATTCAGAGGACTGGGCTTGTGGAAGTTCCCATGGGCACAACATTACGGAATATAGTATATGGGGTAGGAGGGGGACCTGCGGGAGGTAAAAAAGCCAAAGCCATACAAACTGGAGGACCTGCGGGTGGTTGTATACCTGAAAAATATTTTGATACCCCTGTAGATTTTGATACGTTAGGGAAATTAGGTTCAATCATGGGTAGTGGCGGTATGATTGTATTGGACGAGGATGATTGCATGGTTGATGTGGCAAAATTCTATATGGAATTTTGTCAGGATGAATCTTGTGGCAAATGCACACCTTGTAGAGAGGGAACTAAACGGATATTAGAAATTCTTATCAGAATTACAGAAGGAAAAGGCACAGAGGAAGATTTAGAAAAGTTAGAGCGACTTGCCAAGTTAGTTAAAAAATCATCTCTATGCGGATTGGGTAGAGCAGCACCTAACCCTGTATTGAGTACTTTAACCTATTTTAAGGAAGAATACTTAGCCCATGTCAGAGATAAAAAATGTCCATCTCGGAAGTGTCGTTCACTGATTCATTATGAAATAGATCCAGAGAAATGTGTGGGTTGCACAATGTGTGCTAAGAATTGTCCTGTGCAATGTATTACAGGGGAGCGAAAAGAAGTGCATGTGATTGATATTGCAAAATGTATCAAATGTGGTAGATGCTTTGAAGTTTGTAGATTTAAAGCTGTGAAAAAACTTTAATAAAGATAAATCAAGGATTTGTATATGAATAAACCTAAAATAAAAGAAGTAAAAACGATAAATATAAAGATTGATGATAGAGACGTGTCCGTTCCTGAAGGAACAACCGTCATGGAAGCGGCGGAAAAGATTGGGATTCAGATACCTCGTTTATGCTACCACCCCGATTTAAGTTTACAGGGCTCCTGTCGTGTATGTATTGTTGAGGTTAAGGGTTTTGATTTTTACATGACTTCCTGTAGTACAAAGGTATGGGAAGGAATGGAGATTAAGACGAACAGCCCTGAAATTCGTCGAGCAAGAAGAGATATTGTTGAATTACTATTAGACAACCATCCACAAGATTGCCAGACCTGTGAACGGGATGGGAATTGTGAACTTCAAAATTTGTCTTATTCGTTAGGTGTTCGTGAAAGGTTGTTTTCTGGAGAACGAAAGCGTTTTCCAGAAGATAAAAGAAGTAAATCTGTTGTTCGAGTTCCAGAAAAATGTATTTTATGTGGACGGTGTGTCCGTGTTTGTGCGGAAGTTCAAGGGGTCTATAATTTAAGTCAACATGGAAGAGGTTTTAATACCCAAGTGATGCCTGCACATGGTTCAGCCATGGATGAATCTGTATGTATCCAGTGCGGGCAATGTATAATGGTATGCCCTGTAGCCGCTTTCATAGAACAATCCCATACGGAGAAGGTATGGAATGCGTTGGCAGACCCGAAGAAACATGTTGTCATACAAACAGCGCCTTCCATTCGTGCGGCGATAGGTGAAGGTTTTGGTATGGAGCCTGGAACTCCGGCCACTGGAAAAATGGTAACTGCACTCCGCTTACTTGGTTTTGATGCTATTTTTGATACAAATTTTGGAGCGGATTTAACAATAGTCGAAGAAGCCACTGAGTTTTTGAAGAGAATACAGAAAAAAGAAAGACTTCCTCTTTTAACAAGTTGTTCGCCTGGATGGATAAACTTTTTAGAAAAATTTTATCCTGAGATGATTCCCTTTGCATCAACTTGCAGAAGCCCTATGAGTATGACTTCTGTTCTATTAAAAACATATTATGCGGAGAAGATAAAGAAAGACCCGAAAGATGTTTTTGTTGTAGCGGTGATGCCCTGCGTTGCTAAAAAGTATGAGGCAGACCGAGATGAGCATAAGATGGCTGATGGTACACCATATACAGATGCTGTTTTGACTACTCGGGAACTCATTTGGATGATAAAATGTTACGGAATTGATTTAAAAGATTTACCCGATAGTGAATTTGATAACCCCTTAGGCGAGTCCAGTGGTGCGGCTGATATTTTCGGCACAACTGGAGGTGTTATGGAAGCGGCATTACGAATGGCATGTGAAGTTCTAACTGGATTACCTCCGGAAAAGATGGAATTTACAGATGTTCGTGCTGTAGAAGGCTTAAGAGAAACAGAGGTTACATTTGGCAATTATAAGATTAATGTTGCGGTTTCTAACGGTTTAACAAATGCCAAAACGATTTTAAACAGAATCATATCAGGTGAAAAACAATACCATATTGTAGAGATTATGGCATGTCCGGGGGGATGTATTGGTGGTGGGGGACAACCTTATCCACCTGAAGGTTATCATTTCCTTGACCCTGAACTTTTAGCCAAAAGGGCACAGGCTCTGTATAAGATAGATAGTAATAAGAATATACGAAGTTCAAATCATAATCCATCAATTCAGCAGGTATATAGGGAATTTTTGGGAGCCCCAGGCAGTGAACGGGCTCACCAATTGTTACATACACACTACCACCCCAGATTACCGAGAGGAATACGATAATGTGTGCACATCAAAATATCCAACAAACAACAGATAATTGGAAGGAAGTTGAAGAATTTGCCAAAAAGGCACTTCCAGAACATATTGTTGAATTTATTGAAGAATGTAAAAAAGAAGACAATCCGGAAAGTAAATTAATCAAGATACTCCAATTGGTTCAGGAACATTATGGTTTTCTTGGAAAAACACAAATGGATGCGGTTGCCCAATTATTACAGGTACCCATGGCAAAAGTATCTGGAGTTGCTACCTTTTACCACTTTTTCCGTCTTGTTCCCCGAGGAAAATATCTTATTCGTGTTTGCCTTGGTACAGCCTGTTATGTAAAAGGAGCAGAACGGGTTGTAGATAAATTAAGAGAGGAACTCGGAATACAATTTGGAGAAACTACCAAAGATGGGTTATTCTCTCTTGAAGGAACACGATGCTTGGGATGTTGTGGTTTAGCACCTGTTGTCGAAATTAATGAGGAAATATTTGGACAAGTAACGCCAGACAAAATTCCTGCAATCCTTGAACGTTATTCTGAAAAAGAAACCGAGGCACAATAGAATCGTATGTTTGGTTTAAACGTATGTTCCACATACGAAGAAGTATGCAGAAATGCATTTGAACAGGTAGTTTTATCAGTAGGCAAAAATCCTAAAGCATTAATTTGCGTTGCAACGGGAGAAAGTCCTATTGGGGTTTATCGTTTATTTCCCGAGCACTCTGAATTATTTAGAAACATAAAAATATTAAAGTTGGATGAATGGGGTGGAATAAAACCTAATGACCCGTCTACATGTGAAACATATATAAAAGAGAATATCATCCAACCACTTGGAATAAATGACAAACAACTGTTAGGATTTCGAAGTGATGCGGGAAATCCTGAAGATGAATGTGAACGTATAAAAAGTATAATAAATCAATATAATGGTATTGACGTATGTATTTTAGGGGTTGGAGTAGATGGACATATTGGATTAAACTATCCTGCGGATACAATAATTCCAGAGGCTCACATTGTACCTGCTCATTATCTAACTCATTCTATGCTTAATAAAGCTCAAGAAAAACCTACACACGGTTATACACTTGGGTTCAAGGAAATATTAAATTCAAAAGAAATTATTTTAATAGTAAAGGGGACATCAAAGAAAGAGACGTTAAAATTGTTATTGAAAGGTGAAATTACCACCCATTTTCCAGCATCTTTGCTATTATTATCAAAGAATTTTACAGTATATTGTGATAAGGATGCGTATGGGGAATAGTCTTTAATGGATGGGTCAGACACGTCGGACATATCAGACGTGTCGGACATGTTGGACGTGTCTGACAAAAGGAAGGTTTTGAATTTTATTCGTTAATGTCCCAACGTTTAACATTGGGTAGTTCTAATGCAAGGTTATAGCCATAGGCAAGGGAAGGTGTTTGAAAACCTGATTTATAGTCATTGTTTAATATTTTTTTAGCAATAAGGACACTTGAACTTGCAGTCAGGTCATAGCCATCAGGTGTTTTCATCCCAGCTTTTTTACAAATACCTTTCTCATTTTTAACTTCTCCCCATAAGAGGGCAATATTTTTTGCTCTTTCTTCTGAGGATGGACCTCCTTCGGGAATACGGTTCTTTAGGAAATTTTGTATTGGTTCTGTCCCTATAATGTTTTGTGTTACTTTAATTCCCTGCAACATAAAACTCATCCCTTTAGATATAGCCATATAAACTTCTATATTGGGAATTTGTGTGGAGTAATATGCAGTACTTACATCACCCCATGGGATAGTTACACATAGTTTTGTTTCTTCACCAAAGTTAATTTTTATTTTTTTGTAGGCAGGTGGGACAGATAGAAGTTTGCCATCTTTTCTTATTTGTCCACCTTTTCCCATGCTTTCAATTGCAGTTAACATTGTTCCATGGGATGGACGCCCCGTGGTATAAAATGCAAGAGACAAATGGGTTGCATCGGGTAATAATGATTTAAGATAAGAGGCAAGACAATCGCTGGGGACAACATCATAACCACTGCCTGGTAGGAGCATAATGTTTTTAGCCTTTGCCTCCGAATCTTTGGTTGCAATCCATTCAAATACATCAATTTCTCCCGTAATATCAATATAATGTGTTCCTGCTTCAAGACATGCTAATACCATATTTTTTGCAGTATATTGAAATGGTCCTGCGGAATGAATAACGACATGGATATTGTCTAAATTATTTACAATATCGTTTACATTATCAATAGAAAAAGCACGATATTCTATATTGTATTTTTGAGAAACTTCTTTTAATTTGGTCTCATTTCTTCCTGCAATAATAATGGGTAATTGCTGTTTTATGCATTCATCAAGAATTAACAAACCTGTATATCCATAGGCACCGTATATTAAAATCTTGTTCTTCATAAAAGTATCCTTTCTGTTCTAAACGTTTTGTCTATACTATAATATAAAATACAAACGTTTAGATTCTTTTTAGGAATGGACTATGGAAAAAATAAAACATATTACATTGCTTACTGACTTTGGAAATAAGGACCCTTACGTTGCCGAGATAAAAGGGGTGTTGTTTTCTGCATTACCAAATATATCTATAATTGATTTGTCTCATGAAATTAGTCCACAAAATATAATAGAAGGGGCTTTATTTTTAGAACGAATGTGGGAATATTGGCAAATACCTTCGATCCACATAGCAATAATAGATCCAGGGGTAGGAACGGAGCGAAGGATTTTATTAATTCATGAAAATCAAAAGTTTTTGATATGTCCTGACAATGGTGTGGCAACATTTGTAATAAAGAACAAACATGCAGAGGCTCGTCATGTAACATATTTTGAAACTGCCAATCAACTTATAAGCAATACATTTCATGGTAGGGATATTATGGCACCTCTTGCTATTCAGTTAGCCAGAGGTGGAAATTGTGAGGACTTTGGACACATTGTTGATGATTTTCAGCTTATTCACATTCCTTGTGTTGATATAAAAGATAATTATATCTATGGTGAAGTAATACATATAGACCATTTTGGTAATGCTGTTACGAATATAAAGAGAGAACATTTACAGGGTTGTACTCCTTTATACGCAAGGATAAAAGGTGGTTTAAAAAAGATTCCTTTTTCGTCAAGTTATGGAAAAGTATGTATAGGACAAGCATTATGTTTATTTGGAAGTGGAAATCGCTTAGAAATAGCAGTAAACTGTGGTTCTGCGGAAAAACAACTTAAAGTAAAAATAGGTACTAAGATATTACTTATATTAAATAGAGATTAACTTCTCCATGGCCGTGTTCTGTTAACATTCTCAACGGCTTTCTTCGCAATTTGTACGTCTTGTTCTATCTCGAAATCAAACATACCTGCTAAAATGTGGTCAGCACCATTATTAAAGACATAAGGAAAAGCATCCTCTGGAGGGATGGCACCTGCGGACATAACCTTAAACGCTATCCATGGTACCTCAACATCCTTCATAACCTGGATAGTTTCTTCTGGTTCTTTGCACCAATAGCCAGGAATTTCTGCATAAGGTTCGATTAATTGCTCCTTTTTGGGCCCTGTAGGATAATTATGATGATGAAATGTTTTAATATAAAAATCGGGTTCTATTTTTTCTTTTTCACACACCTTGATAACTTCGAGGTCATGTGCCCCTATTCCAGAAGGTAGTGCGTTTTCTTTTCCCAATTCTACTGCCTTTTTAATTACAGAGATTTTTTTCTCACGAACTAATCTGTCTGCGGTCACACCCCAAAGGTAGAGAGCATCTAACCCAATGTCTATGAGTTGTTTTACCTGTTCTTTATATAAATCAAAATCTGCATCTGGATAAGCGGTTGGGCAGACTATCCATTGTATTTTTCCACCTTTTTTAAATCGATAGTCTTCGAGGACTTTTAATATTTCAGGAACAGTATGAATAACAAGAGTGTTAATACCATGTTTTTCTGCTAATTGCATCGTTTCCATTATTTTTTCAGGAGTATTGTAATGAGCACAAAGATTGTAAACATATTTTAGGTCGCGACTATGTGTAAAATGAGTTAGCAAATTACCACCTAAAAGTAAACGGCTTACTTTTAAGCCACGAATGGTTCCATAAGGCAAAGAAGAGGTGCTGTCATTTTTATCTTCAGATGCATTTGTTAGAGATGACAAAGACATTACAGTTGTTGAAGTTGCTAATGTTGTAGTAAGAAATCTACGTCTATTTAATTTGTATCTATTCATAATGCAACTCCTAATATATAGGTTATTCTCATGTATAATTATTTGATTTATTAATAATAACAAAATCTACAACAATATAGGAATTTCATTTACATGGAAAGGAATTATCGAATAGCAATTATAGGTAGTGGTCCAAGTGGATTTTTCTCTGCGGAACATCTTTTAAGGTTGAATCCTAATTGTGAAGTGGATATGTATGAACGCTATCCAGACCCTTTTGGACTTGTTAGACGAGGTGTTGCTCCAGATAGTCAAAACATTAGAAATGTCTCTAAAGCCTTTGACGAAATTGCAAAGAATCCCAGATTTATTTATTTTGGCAATGTTGATGTTGGGATAGATGTATCCTTAAATGAGTTACGTCCATTTTATGACGCAATAATCCTTGCTTGTGGGATGGAAACCAGTCAACGGCTTGGGATACCTGGAGAAGATTTGTATGGTTCTTATACTGCGAGCTCGATAGTTGGATGGTATAATTGTCATCCTGTATATCAATCTTTAGATATAAAACTTGATAGGGAACGTGTATTTATTATCGGTATGGGCAATGTAGCAATTGATGTGGCACGAATATTAACCAGACCAATAGAAGAACTTAAAGGGACAGATATTTCAGATAATGCATTGGAAACATTGAAAACAAGTAAGATTAAAGAAATATATATTGTTGGACGTAGAGGACCTGCACAAGTAAAATTTAAGGAAAATGAATTATTAACGTTAGGAGAAATAGGAGAAACTGATATATTAATTAATCCTGAAGAATTAATCTTAAACGAAGCCAGCGATGAAGAAGTAAAAGCAAGTCCATCATTACAAAGAATTATGGATATACTTAAAAGATTTTCTGAGACCAAACCAACAAGAAAAAGAAGGATATATTTCCTCTTTCTAAGAACACCTATACGAATTGAAGGGCAGGGGAGAGTTGAAAGAGTTCTATTTGAAAAAAATGTTTTGGAAGGTATGCCCAATAAGCAAAAAGCAACTGGCAGTGGGGAAATAGAGGTTCATGAGTGTGATTATATTATTTCGAGTATTGGTTATAGAGGAAATAAATTTCCAGGAGTCCCTTATGATGAAATGAAAGGAATTATACCTAACATTGCTGGCAGGGTTGTTAAAGAAGGAACAGTTATACATGGCTTATATGTAACAGGATGGATTAAACGAGGTCCAGTAGGATTGATTGGAAATAATAAACCTGACAGTTTGGAAACAGTTAAAAATTTATTGGCAGACCTACCTACACTACCGTTATGTGAGTATCCACAACGGAACAATCTTATCCAATATTTAAAAGATAAAGATATTAAATTTATAACTTATGAGGAATGGAAAAAATTAGACCAATATGAACTTGAACAGGGAGAGAAAGAAGGTAAAGTTCGAAAGCGTCTTTGTGACGTGGAAGAAATGCTAAAATTATTAAATAAAGTAAGATAGATATTTTATATACAACTTTTTTCTAATATTTTTTTGATAACATTAAGTAAATCGTCAGAATTAAATGGCTTATCTATGAAACTGTTGGGAGGAGGGACATCATATTCATTAGCAATTCTCTCTGCAGTCCAGCTATTACCTAACTCATAAGCGTTGACACCTGATAGAAAGACTATAGGAATTTTACACAAGAAAGGATGGGATTTAAATTCGACATATAACTGTATTCCACTTTCGTCTGGAAGCATAACATCAAAAATACATAAATCTGGCATTTCTTTCTCCGCAAGTGCTAACGCCTTATAGGCATATTCAGATGTAAGCACTTTTGCTCCTTCCGCCTCAAATAAAAATTTTAGAGAATTAGAAATATCAGGCTCATCTTCTAATATTAATATTTTTTTGTTTGCTAACACTTTGTCCGCCATTTTTTTACCTTCATTTTAATAAATATTTTATAATTTTATATTATATCTAATTTCTGCTCAAAAAAATAATTTAGAGGAGACTTTTGTATGATGACCAATTTTGAATTGTTCAAAATAAGAATTACTCTGATACAGTGTTTTTTGAAGGAAAATAACTATGAAGGGATTTTAATTTCGCGGGTTGATAATTTTGCAATGGCTACAGGTGGAAAACGGAATTATATATGGAAGTATACAGATATAGGGGCAAATTCACTTTTAGTAACTAAAGAGGGCAATGTTTTTTATGTTGGAAATAATGTCGAAGAATCAAGAATCATGGACGAAGAACTCAGTGAGTACCCATGTGAGAAAATAACTTTTTTATGGTTCGAATCGTCCCCTTCAGAGGCAGTAAAAAGGTATTTTAAGATAACTGATGAGAGTAGATGGGTGTCTGACGATGGAAGTTTAGGAAAAAATGTAAATAATGAACTCAGTGTTTTAAGAGCATTGTTGACAGAAACAGAATTAGAGAAATATAGGAATTTAGGTAGACTTGCTGGTGAAGCAATGGTTGAAACACTTAAAGAAATCCAGCAAGGTAGTAGTGAAACAGAGGTGGCAAGCCGTTTAGTATATGAAGGGCATAAGAGAGGGTGTCTTGTTCCTGTATCTTTAGTTGCAAGTGATGAACGAATAGAAAAATATAGACATCCTTTACCTACGGAGAATGCATTACTATCGGGTATTGGAAATAAGAAGATTAAAAATATAGTTATGGTGGTAGGCTGTTTTATGAAAGAAGGACTTGTAGTATCATTGACAAGATTCAAACAAGTAGGGCAAATAAGTGAAGAAATAAAAGATGCTTATAAAAGAATATGTGGGGTTGATGTTATGATACAGGAGGCAACACAACCAGAAAGGAGTTTAGGGGATGTTTTTATGGTATGTCAAAATGCATATAAGGTAATGGGATTCCCAGATAATGAATGGCATAATCATCATCAAGGGGGAGCAACGGGATATGCAGGTAGAACATGCAAGGGGAAACCTAATGAAACCTTTCCTGTATTAGATAAACATTATCCAGAATTATTAAAATCTTTTTTCGGCAAAGAGTTGCTATTTGGTTCTGCTTTTGCATGGAATCCCTCTGCAAAGGGTGTAAAATCAGAAGATACGTTCATTTTGTGCCCTGATGGCACGCAGGAAATAGTGAGTTCTACACCTGAACTTCCAGAAATTAACCTCTCAGATGTCTTAAAAAGAGATGTAATTATAAAAAAATCTGGAATTATGGTTGTTGACTAAACAAAATGAATCTCGTTAAAAAGAAATCTTTTCCGTTATTTTGGTGTTATATTATGCAGGTGAACTAAAATGAAAATATTAATATTATATGGAACTACAACAGGAAATACTGCATATGTCGCAGAAATTATTGCCTCAGCAATAAAAGGGCATAATATTGATATAAAAAATGTCTGTTCCTTTGATGTGGAAGAATTACAAACATACGATTTTATAATCATGGGGACGCCAACATGGGCTAATGGTGAAATACAGAAAGATTGGAAAAACTTTCTTCCGAAATTAAATGAACAAATGCTGAAAAATAAAATTATTGCATTGTTTGGATTAGGAGATAGTGCTTTATTTCCTGACCAATTTGCGAGTGGTATACGAGAATTATATGACAAAATAATCACTTGTAAGGCTGAAATTATTGGCTTTTGTGATATAGAAGGCTATAAATTTAATGATTCAAAGGCTGTTGTAGATGGGAAATTTTGCGGGCTAATCATTGATCAGGATAATGAGAGTAACATGACGGTTGATAGAGTATACAACTGGACTAAAAATCTTTTCACAGAGATTGACAAGAGAGAAGAGAGGGATTAAAAGTATAAATTAATTATCTCCAAAATATTTTTTGAAGAATTCTGGGTCGTCGATTGAATTTATTTCTTTTTCTATGAAGGTTTTTACATCATCTGCTGAGATGGGCTGTAATTGATTACCTGAAACAAGGTGCTGTTGATTTTTTTGTGTAGTAGGATAAATTTGTTTGCCTTCTTCTTCATGTTCGTAAAATTCATGAGAGGATTGTTCTTTGTCCAAATGTTTTATATCTGGCATAGCAAGTTCAAGAAACATTTCAACGATACTTGCTAAATGTTCTATCCTTTCTTTTCTTGACCCTTTTTCGATGATGTGGCGGTTGATGGGTATTGCTCTATTTCTGAATACAATACTGAATTCATGACATGCAGGGCAAGGAAGTATCATAACTACGTCTGGTGGTAATTTGCCTGAGCCTATTCTCTGTTTGTTGCAATGAGGACAAATAATCATAACAACTCCTCATTTGTTTATTACATGATAACAAACGAGGAGGTAGATTATCAAAAAGGCTGTTTATGTTTAAGGTTCACAAGGGTCACCCCACTTCTTCGCCCAATCAGGATTCAATCGAACTTGAACCATCCAAATATCTAAAATTGTTAATGCAGTCATATTTTCAATAACGGGGATAACTCTGGGGACAATGCAGGGGTCATGTCTGCCATGCACACGTATTTCCCTGTTGTTAAAATGAACATCCATTGTTTTTTGAGACTTTCCAATAGAGGAAGTTGGCTTAACAACAAGTCTTACAATAACAGGTTGTCCTGTACTAATGCCTCCTAAAATACCGCCAGCGTGATTTGTAAGGAATGAACCATTTTCCATAGCATCGTTTGATTCGCTACCTCGGAGCCGTGCTAATTGGAATCCATCGCCGAATTCAATACCTTTAATAGCACCGATACTTATTAGTGCTGATGCTAAACGTGAGTTTAATTTAGCAAAGATAGGGTCACCCAGACCAGGAGGTAGTCCATGAATTTCTAATTGGACAATTCCACCAACAGAATCTGCATCTTTTCGTGCTTTTAATATTTCTTCTTCCATAATCCTTGCGGAGTCAGGGTCAGAACAGCGAACTGGATTTTGTTCAATATTCTCAAAAGAACCTATCTTCTGAATTGGTTGCCCTGCAATTTCAACTGTGTGGGCAATAATTTTTACTCCTTTTCGTTCGAGTAGTTTTTTTGCAATAGCACCACATGCAACTCTACATGCTGTTTCTCTGCCAGAGGACCTTCCACCGCCTCGATGGTCTCGTATTCCATATTTCATGTAAAATGTAAAATCTGCATGTCCAGGACGGAAAACGTCTTTAAGTTCTTCATAATGCTGGGATTTATAATCCTCATTATAAATAATTAACGCAATAGGTGCACCTGTTGTTTTTCCTTCGAAAACACCAGAGAGGATATGAACCTTATCAGACTCTTTTCTTCGGGTAGTAATAGAACTTTGTCCTGGACGTCTTCTATCCAACTCTTTCTGAATATCCTCTTCAGAAATTTCGATACCTGGTTTAATTCCATCAAGAATAGCACCAATGGCTTTACCGTGACTTTCTCCGAACGTTGTCACACGGATAATTTCTCCAAATGTATTTGCAGAACGGGTATGAATTGCGAGTTCTTCACTAATTCGTCGCATTAATAGCTGAGCAATGTCAAAAGGGTCGCCAGATGTTGTATCGATTAATATATCAGCAAAGGGAAGTAGTATTTCCTCCCTAAAAGAGAGTTCATCAAAGTATTGTCTTTTAGGATTCTCGGAATTTAGCCAGGGGGGAATTCCATTTTTGGCTATTCTATCCCAGAGCACTTCTTTATCGGCTGTGAGGTATATTAATAATGCATTATGTCTTAGTTTTCTTCGATTGGGTGGGTGCAACATCATAGAACCACCAGTAATAATAAGGCACCAATCCATACTTGAAATTTTTTGTGCTATTTTTGCTTCCAAATCCCTAAAATAATCCCTACCTTTCTCTATAAAAATCTGCCTGCATGTCTTTTTTTCTTTTGTTATTTCATAATAATAATGTTCGATCATCTCATCTGTTTCAAAACAAGTTAATCCTGTTATTTCTGCAAGCTGTTTACCAATGGTAGTTTTTCCAGCACCTTTAGGCCCAAAAACGACTAATTTCAAAGATATCCTCCTTATTATAAGATTCTTTTATTGATTATTCTTATCTTCTAATATACGTGCATTTCCACCAATTTTTTGTAGGCAATCTAAGAATGTTGGAAATGTGATGTTTACAGATTCATAACCATCAATAATTGTTGTTCCAGGAAGCATTGTGCCAGCGATAGCTAAAGCCATAACAACACGGTGGTCCCCATGCCCATCTACATTTCCTGGGATCATGGAAGATTCTTCAATTTCTAAACCATCGGGTAATTCTTTTATTTTAGCCCCTAATTTGGATAGTTCTTCTCTCATCACAGAGATGCGGTCTGTTTCTTTTAACCGTGCCTGCGGAACGTTGAGGAGCCTTGTTTTCCCCGATGCAAAACATGCAAGAACAGCCATCATTGGTAAAGCGTCAGGGGTCGCATTTAAGTCTATATCGCAACCTTTTAATTGCTTAGCACTCACTTTTATACCACCATCATCTTCAACCGTGACATCAGCCCCCATTTGTTTTAAGTATTGCAATACCGCTTTATCTCCTTGAGTGTCATTAATATCCAGGCCTTGACAAATAACCTCATTATCAGGTAAAGCACCAGCAGATAAGAAAAAAGTTGCAGATGAAAAATCTCCAGGAATTTGTTTGTTAACAGTTTCATATTTTTGGCAACCGGGAATCGTGACATGTTTATATTCATTATCATACTGAAGTTGTATGCCATGTTCTTTAAGCCAATTAACCGTCATATCTACATACGGCTTCTCGTATAAAAGCGGAACATCAATATCGGTGTTATTCTCTGCTAATGGAGTGTTGATAAGCAATGAGGTAAGATATTGGCTTGACACTGCTTTTATAGAGGTATTACCACCTCTAATTTTCCCTTGAATAACAATAGGAGGTAAGTCATTATTTCTTGTGGAAACAACCTTAGCCCCCAAATTGTTTAATGAACCAATAAGAGGTCCAACGGGTCTTCTTCTAATTTGATAATCCCCTGTCATAACAATTAATCCCTGCTCGATAAGGGCAGAACTTCCTAATGCGATACACATAGTCGTCCCAGAATTGCCTACATCAATTACGTTGTCTGGTATTTCCCATTTTCCACCTTTCCCTTCTACAATCCATTGGTCGTTTTCTGTCACAATATGTACACCTAAACAGCGATACGTTTCGACCGCTGACATTGTATCCGCAGAAGCAAGTGGATACTTTATCACACTTTTCCCTTCAGCAAGCGAAGAGATAGCCACTGCTCTTATTGTATGTGATTTTGAAGCGGGTATTTTTACTGAACCTCTTAAATTTGAACCTTCCACAATAAGTTTCATACGACACCTCTATTATCCTTTTCTATTGGAACCATATTATAAAACAACTAAATTTCAGTAGTCATTTCTATTTTTTATATAATTGAGATTAAATATTAAGTTTAAGAATGTAAAGGAATGTATGTATGAATAAATACTCACGTCGGGAGTTTTTAATTTCAACAACGGCAACAAGTATAGGTTTAAATCTTGCTCTTCATAAAACCATGTATGGGGAAGGAGATTCAGAAAAGCCTAATTTTATTATTATTTTAGCAGATGATTTAGGATATGGTGATATTGGTTGTTATGGTCAAGAGCAAATACTTACTCCGAATATTGACCGTTTAGCTAAGGAAGGTATGCTTTTTACAGATGGCTATGCAGGTAGTACTGTTTGTGCTCCATCACGTTGTTGTTTAATGACAGGTTATCATACGGGACACGCAAGAGTTCGAGGAAATGGTGCAGTACCTTTAGCACCTGAGGACGTTACTATTGCGGAGGTATTGAAGTCACAAGGCTATAAAACCACTCTTATTGGAAAATGGGGATTAGGTGAAGCAGAAACTTCAGGCATACCTGTCTTGCAAGGTTTTGATGAATTTTATGGGTATTTAAATCAAGTACATGCTCATAATTACTATCTAGACTTCTTATGGAGAGGAACGGAAAAGGTTAAGATAGAAGGGAATGTGTTATCCGATACTCCAGGTGTATGTGCAAAGTGTGAACAATATAGTCACGACTTATTTACTCAAGAAGCCATTAATTTTATAACAAAGAATAAAGATACATCTTTCTTTTTATACCTGGCATTCACCATTCCTCATGCCAATAACGAATTAGGCAATGTAACGGGGAATGGAATGGAAGTGCCTAATGACGAGCCATATTCAGACCGTCCATGGCCTCAACAACAAAAGAATCATGCTGGTATGATAACTCGACTTGATGATTCTGTTGGTAAAATAATGGCTTTACTCAAAGAATTAGGACTGGACCAGAAGACAGTTGTTCTCTTTTCGAGTGACAATGGACCACACAAGGAAGGTGGGGCGGACCCTGAATTTTTCAAAAGTTCAGGTCCTTTTAAGGGTTATAAAAGGGCATTATATGATGGTGGTATTCGTGTTCCTTTCATTGTCAGATGGAAAGATAAAATTACGGCTGGTTCGAAATGTGATGTTCCTTGTGCTTTTTGGGATGTTCTGCCTACCTTCGCTGAATTAGCAGGGGCTCAAGTTCCAAAAGGGATTGATGGTATATCTCTTGTGCCATTACTGTATGGTCAAGATAATTCTGCTTTTAAGAATAGGCCTCTTTATTGGGAATTTTATGAACAAGGTTTTAAGCAAGCAATGCGAATAGATAATTGGAAATTAGTAAAAAATAGTATGGATTCACCTCCTGAACTTTATGATTTAAATGTAGATAAAGGGGAAACAAATAACCTGGCATCTACAAATCCTGATAAGTGTAATGAATTGCTAAATATTTTAGGCAGTTTAAGGGTTCCGTCTCCAGATTGGAAATCGCCTTTAGACTAATCAGTCCTGAATTCTATTTTGTATTCATCTTTTAATTGTTGGTGAAGTTCGCGGAATTTTTTTATAAGAGATTCTGATGGTTGTTTAGCACAGATAAAATCTACACGCACTGTTCCTGAATCCATATAATTCCACGTATGTGCATCTACACATGCTAATAATGTCAAACCAGCCTCTTGAATAGCATTTACAAATATTTCGACGGGATAAATTTTTTGCCGAACCACCGACCAGCCTTGTCCCTGAACGAGGATGCTCAATGTAGCGATTTTGGTATGTTCATTAAAGTTAGATTCCCATACCGTTTTGAAGTCTTTATAATTTTCTTTCCATTGCCCATCCGTGTAATGTTGTTTAACCATTTGTTCTGTTACGCAATCGAAATAAAGAATACCTTGTGGCAATAGCACATCACTAATCGAGCAAAGAGCACGAAATATATCATCCTCATCCAATAAAAAATTAATAGAATCAAATAGACATGAGGCGATATGAAAAGTTGATATAAATGGCAAGGAACACATATTCGCTGTTAGAAAGGTAAAATTCGGATAATTTTGCCTGCCTGTATATAGCATAGAAGGGGAGATGTCAACTCCTATAGAACACCAACCATATTTAGATAACCGATTCATAAGATTTCCAGTTCCGCAGGCGATATCTAAATGATAGATTTTTTTCTCAACAGTCGGAGTGATAAGTTTCTGGAACTTTAATAGATTTTCTTCCCATCGCTCATACCGAACACGTCTCATGATTTGGTCATAATATGGAGCAAGGATTTTAAATAGGTCGTCGGACATTTACATCTTATACCTTCTTTTGTTGAAGCCAGGTCAAGAAATCTAATGAATGGGGGGAGGGTTCTCTCTTTTTTAAAGTTAATTTAAACCTTTCTTCGGCTACATATAGTAGTGCAGAATCAAAACCCTCTTGCTCAAAAATATCACGTGTTATTGGTGCCTGTTTGTAGCTTCTTAAAGGTTCACAGAAATCGGACAGATATAAAATTTGACCAACAATTCCTAAATTTCTTTTACCTGTTGTGTGCCAGTAAATTGCTTCATATATTTCTTTGTCATTAACATTCAGCTCTCGTTGAGCCATATTAGCGGAAAGCGGACCATGTAATAATACAGGATATTTTTCTTCATATAAAGTAATAGGGACATTCCATTCTTTTGCCTTAGTTAACATATCACTTACTGACCATTCCCTACATAAATCATGTAAAATAGACGCAATAATGACCTTTTTCTGTATATCATCTTTATGAATTGTTTTTGTCACATAATAGGCATAAATAGCGGTCGACACACAATGTTCGACCTTTTCTTGACTGAGATGCTTTTTAATAATATCCAAATACATTGAATAATCTATATGTATAATATTATTTATCTCTGTAAAGTTGGTGTTCATTTATGTATTTCTCTACTTCATTAGGGACTAAATTGTGTATGTCTTTATTTTGTTTAATATATAGACGTATTTGATGAGATGCTATATCTTTTGATTCAAAGGGTAGCCATATTGTTTTGTTTAATATTTTTGGAATTATTTTTACATTTTCATATTTTGGTCGTTTAGCGGCTAAAAATGTGTCAACTGTATTAATTAATTCATCTGCCTTATACCAGTTTGGTATATCAAGTAATGTGTCCATTCCTACAATTAAATATATTTTAGAGCCATTAAACAATTTTTTTAGTGTATCTACCGTTTCAATAGTAAAAGATGGCCCTTTGCGGTCTATTTCAATTCGAGACACTGAGAATTTTGGTTCATGTTTTGTTGCCAAGATTAACATATTATAACGGTCATCTGCTGAAGCATATACATTGCCTTTTTTGTGAGGAGGTAAACCTGCAGGGACAAAAATAATGCGGTCTAACTTAGCATGTTTTAACGCAATGTATGCTAATTCGATATGTACATTATGGACGGGGTCAAATGTTCCGCCATAGAGTCCTATATTATTATTACTACTCACGAATCTGTCCATCACCCCGAATAATAAATTTAAACGTGGTTAATCCTTCCAGAGCCATAGGACCCCGCCAGTGTAGTTTGTTTGTGCTAATGCCTATTTCGGCACCCATACCGAATTCGAAGCCGTCGGTAAAGCGGGTAGAGGCGTTTACATATACGGTAGCACTGTCAACCTCATCTAAAAATTTTTCCGCCATAGAATAGTCATTTGTAACGATAGCATCAGAATGATGAGAACCGTAATGATTAATATGGGCAATTGCTTCCTCTACGGAACTTACAATTCGTATTGAAAGAATTTTGTCGAGATATTCTGTATACCAATCTTCTTCCGTGGCTGGCTTACAATCTATAAGCATTTGAGTTCTCGGACAACCTCTGAGTTCACATCCTCCCTTCAATAAGGCTTCAGCAATAGGGGGGAGCAGAATAGGTGCACAGCTCTCGTGAACTAATAATGTTTCCATAGCGTTGCAGACGCCAGGACGTTGCAATTTAGCATTTATCACTATTTTCATTGCCATTTCTAAATCTGCATCAGCATGTAAATAAGTATGACATACTCCATCTAAATGGGCAACAACAGGTATTCGAGACTCATCATAAATTCGTGCGATTAAACTTTTACCGCCTCGTGGAATAATAACATCGATATATTTGTCTAATTTCAGCATTTCACCTACTGCGGCACGGTCTGTTGTGGAAATCATTTGAACAGCATATTCAGGGATTCCACATTTTGTAGCGGTGTCATTAAATATTTTTATTAAGGCAAGGTTCGAATGGATAGATTCAGACCCTCCACGTAGAATGCATGCATTAGCAGACTTTAAGCATAAAGAAGCGGCATCAATAGTAACATTAGGTCTACTTTCATAAATGATTCCTATGACTCCGATAGGTTGTCGAATACGAGCAATGCGAAGTCCATTTGGATGTATGTATTGATTTTCAATATTGCCTATTGGATCTGGAAGTGACGCAACGACTCTTACACTTTCAGCCATAGATTGAATTCGTTTAGGATTAAGTTCAAGACGATCAATAAAAGCGGATGTTTGTCCCATTTCACGAGCGTTTGTTAAATCTTTTTTATTCTCTTTTATTAACCACTCGCTTTGATTTTCAAGTTCCTCAGCAATTTTGAGAAGAGCTTGATTTTTAACATTTTTGGGGACTGTTTTAATTTTATAAGATGCTTCTTTTGCTCTTTTCCCAATTAATTCGACATCTTCTTTAATACTCATATTTTATCCCTCCATGTATGTATTTTCTGAAAATAATACCATGTTATCCCTATGGATAACCTCCTCTAATGAATAATTATTATTAAGTTTTTTTATTTCGCTTGTCTTTTTACCACATATTTTATCTAATTCATCTTTGCTAATACTCGACAATCCTCTCCCTAATTCTACACCATCGGGTCCG
Source organism: Candidatus Hydrogenedens sp. (assembly GCA_035361075.1). Lineage (NCBI taxonomy): Bacteria > Pseudomonadati > Candidatus Hydrogenedentota > Candidatus Hydrogenedentia > Candidatus Hydrogenedentales > Candidatus Hydrogenedentaceae > Candidatus Hydrogenedens > Candidatus Hydrogenedens sp. The sequence goes on from DAOSBX010000006.1 coordinate 21,680, forward strand.
ATGATAGATATACAATCCCCTTGTTTAAAATTTCCCTGCGTTGAAGTAATACCAACAGGTAAAAGACTGGAGCCTTTCTTTAAAAGTGCATTTACTGCTCCTTTATCTATAAATACTTTTCCTTTTACAGTTCTTCCGAAGGCAATCCATGATTTTCTCTGGGAAATTTTATTTTTGGGAGGGATAAAAATAGTGAAATGTCCTTTATTTTCCAATACTTGCTGAATAATATCCTTTTTACTTCCATTTGCAATGACAGAGGGAATACCTGCATGCCACGCTATCTTTACTGCTTCTAATTTTGTGGTCATTCCACCGACCGACATTGGACTATCTGTATCCTGTGCCCAGTTAAATATTTCTGCAGTTAGTTGTTTTACTATAGGTATAAATTCTGCATTTTTATCCTTTTTGGGATTTGCAGTGTAAAGACCATCAACATTGGTAAGAAGAATAAGCAATTGGGCATCGACACGAACTGCTATTCTGGCTGATAATGTATCATTATCACCAAAACGTAGTTCTTCAATGGCGGTTGTATCATTTTCATTAATTATTGGAATTATATTTTTATATAAAAAGAGTTTATGAAGAGTATTTAAAATATTAATATAAGAGATTCTATTATCCAAATCACTTCTTGTAATAAGAATTTGTGCAGGAATCAGAGTATTCTTACTATGATATTGAAATAATCTTGTATACCTCTTCATTAGTTCAACCTGCCCTATGGCAGCTAATGCTTGCTTTTCAGAAAGATGCTCGGGTCTTTTACCCAAACCTAATAGAGATAAACCACATCCGACCGCACCTGAACTTACAATTATGAAGTTGAGATTGTTTTGTTCCTTTAATTGACAAATTTGCTTAACAATATGCGACAGTATATTTTTTTGGTTATTTTTATTATTGACTAAATCTGTTCCTATTTTAATTACTATAGTCTTCTTATTCATGTTTTGACTTTTTCCCTTTGTTTAAAGGACGAGATAGCAATGTTTCGTCAGAATATGTTAGGTCGTAATCGCCGATATAGATTATATCGCCATCTTTAGCTCCAAATCTTTTTAATGCACGAAATAATCCCATATGAGATAAAACACGTTGTAAATATTGTACTGCTTCTTCATTATCAAAATCAGTCATTTGGAACACCCTAATAATCCGTTTTCCTTCTATTCGAAATCCACCAGCATCTTTAAATATTTTGAATGGGGCTTCATACACATATCGTGTTTCAATAGGTTCGGGTTCTTCTATCTCTTGGTCTCTTGCCTCCTCCACAATCTTATACATAGCCTCAACCAATTGTTTTGTTCCTTCGCCTGTTACAGCGGATATACCGAAAATAGGAACATTCCACCTCTTTTTCTTAATTATTTTTTTGAATCGCTCCTGATTTTCGGGAATATCCAATTTATTAAAAACGTAGACTTTAGGTTTCTCACTGAATAATGGGCTGTATGCCTCTAACTCGTTTTCTAATATGTCGATTGTTTTCTTTGGGTCAGGGTCGCCTATATCGACAAGGAAAAGTAAAACACGGGTTCGTTCAATATGTTTTAGAAAGTCATGCCCGAGTCCTTTTCCTTCTGATGCTCCTTCAATAATTCCAGGAATATCTGCAACTGTAATAGACCTATATCCAGGAAGTGAGACTACTCCCAGATTTGGGTTAAGAGTGGTAAAAGGATAATCTGCTATTTTTGGTTTTGCAGAGGTAATTCTGGATAACAAGGTTGATTTGCCAGCGTTAGGTAAGCCTACAAAGCCAACATCAGCAATTAATTTCAGTTCCAAAAGGAACTCTTTCTCTTCACCTTTTTCACCTTTTTCGGCAAAACGAGGAGTTTGATAGGTAGAACTTGTAAATCTTGCATTTCCCCTTCCCCCTTTACCACCTTTTACAGCGAGATATGTTTGTTCATGTTTTTTTAGGTCAGCAAGAATTTCTCCCGTCTCCCAGTCTCGAATAATAGTACCGCATGGAACAGGGATTATTAAATCTTTTCCATTTTTGCCATGTCTGTTATTACCACTGCCATGTTCTCCTCGTTCTGCAATCCAATGGGCATGATATTTTAAGTCGATCAATGTATGAAGTTTTGTTGTTGCCTGAAAATAAATACTTCCTCCATTTCCTCCATCCCCACCATCTGGCCCACCCCTTGGAATATATTTCTCTCTACGGAAGCTAATACATCCGTTTCCTCCGCTACCAGCAGTTAAGCGGATACGAACTTCGTCAACAAACAATTTGTTTTTTATATGCTGTGTCATACAATACCAATAAGATAAAAACTGGCACGATAACGTATCGCGCCAGTTTTTTATATAATTAAAAAATGGTTTTTAAATTGTTGCTTGTTGTTGAGATGTTTCCAGAGGAATAACATCTACACATTTTTTCCCTTCAGCGATGTAGCGAAACTTTACAATACCATCAGCCATAGCAAAAATTGTATGGTCTCTTCCTAAACCGACATTTTTCCCTGGCTTTATTCTTGTGCCTCTCTGACGAACAAGGATATTCCCTTTAATAACCTGTTCACCTTCATATCGTTTTACACCTAACATTTTGGGGTTACTATCTCTGCCGTTTCGAGCACTTCCACCACTTTTTTTATGCGCCATTGTTTGTCTCCTATATCATCAAATCATTTTTAGCCTTTTATTTCTTTAACTAACAGTTCCGTAAATAATTGTCTATGTCCGTAGGTACGATGGTAATTCTTTCTTCTTTTATATTTGAACACACGAATTTTCTTTGTTTTGCCATGAGAAAGAACCTGAGCTGTTACAGAAAAGGATCCCAACTTTTCAGGTTCTACGATAATTTGTTCACCTGAAGAAACTAAATGTATTTTGTTAATTTCAATCATATCTCCTTCTTTCGCGTTTATTTTTTCAACGCGAATCTTATCATTTGGCTGAACTCTATACTGTTTTCCGCCACAACTAATAATTGCATACATTTTTTACAATCCCTTTCTTTTTTGATTTAAAATTCAGGCATTATTATATCAAAAGTGATTATGTATTTTCCTCTTTTCGTTGGGGACAATATAAGCAATGAACTACATAATCTTCCGCCATTGCTCTTAATTCAGCAATTGCAGACAAAGATGCAAGATAACTACTTTTGATATTCCTTGGTGATGGTAGGTTGACGGTCGTTGTTTGTAATCTACCAAATGCTCCTTCTGCATAAATTTCATGGATATTTTCTGTAATAGTGGGGTCGGCAACAATTCGTACCTTTGTCTCTTTGGGTCCTATTCCATATAGACTCAAGGCACATGCAACGTTAATGTTGGCTGGGAAATATTGTGCCGCCTCTAATGCATTCCCTTCAAAAACTGTCATAGGCTCTGTAATGTTTGACAAGTCGATATTGTTTTTTATTAAATATGGTGCCCCCATTAATGCTTGTGGTGACTTTCGTGTTGTTAACATTACACGGTGGAGTCCTGCCTCCATAGCACTTCTGATACCATCAAGTCCACATACAGCACCAGAAGGAATTTTAATTCTGACGAAGTTCTTTTTGGCTTCTTCAATAAGTTCTAAATTGTTTAGTAATCCACTTAAACTCATAATTAGACAATCTCTTCTATATTTAATGCAAGCACGAATAACATCTTCAACGGCAGACGAAACAGCAGATTCAATAACAAAATCTGCTAACGAAACCGCTTCCTCTAATCCGCAGATAACTGCATTTAAGTGGAATGTTCTGTTTAATACTTGTGCCTTCGATTCATCTATATCATGAAGAGCAACAATCTCAGCGGGTATAGTTCCTTTTTGCAATGCGATACATATATCCGCTCCAATGTTTCCACAACCAACTATTGCTACCTTGTATTTATCCATAGAAAATAATGAACCTATTATTAAAAGAGGAGAATAAAAATAATGATAAGAACACTTTTTAGATAATATTAATTATATCAAAAAGCAATTGAGACACACAAACCTTTGTAAAGAGAAGTTGTACTAAGAAGTGAAATTACGATGATATATGGTAATTCCAAAGATATGTAAATCTCAAATATATTTTAGGTTTTGGTAAAATATCTTCATATAATCTTAACAAGGAGTAAAGTATGAAAAGTTATACTGAATATTTGCATTTTTGCACCGAAAAACATAGGGAATATATTAACATTACAGATAAGGTAGAAGAGACACTACGAAAAAGTCAAATTCAAGAAGGAATGGTTCTTGTATCGGCTATGCATATAACTGCTGGTGTTTATGTTAATGATGCAGAAGATGGCTTAATACAAGACATTGATGAATGGCTTGAGCAATTGGCTCCGTTTAAAAGAGATTATAGACATCATGCCACTGGAGAAACGAATGGAGATGCACACTTAAAAAGTTTATTAATACATCATGAGGTCATAGTACCAGTAACAAATGGTAAGTTAGACCTCGGTCCTTGGCAACAAATTTACTATGCTGAGTTTGACGGACAAAGACGGAAAAGATTGATAATAAAAGTAATAGGGGAGTAGTTATGACTTTTATTCCTTCAATCATAGAGAAATTTCAATATTATATGCCTGCAGAACTAATATTCGATATTGGAAGTGTTAAAAATATCTCTTCACAAAACATTAAATTAGGAAAAAAACCATTAATAGTAACAGGGAAAAAGAGTTCAAAGATAAATGGTGCATTAGCATCATTACTTACTTATTATTCAAATGCAGTGGTATTTGATAATGTTGAAGAGAATCCTTCCATAGACACATGTGAAAAAGCCCGAGAATATTGCATTGCCAAAAACTGTGATTGGATCATTGCAGTTGGTGGAGGTAGTCCAATAGATGTCGGTAAAGCTGTGGCAGGATTAGCAACCAATGAAGGACCTTGTGAACAATATTTTGGTAGAGATTTGTTTAAACAATCTCCTCTACCAATTTTAGCAATTCCTACAACTGCTGGCACTGGGAGTGAAGTAACACCTTATGCGGTAATAACAAATGAAAAAAATGTGACAAAACAAACGATTGCTGACAAAAGACTCTTTCCCAAAATTGCTTTGTTAGACCCAAGTCTTACCTTAACTTTATCAAGAGACGTTACACTCTCTACCGCACTTGATGCGTTAAGCCAATCATTAGAGGGGATTGTTTCAAAGAAAGCAACCCCAATAAGTGATTGTATCGCAATAGAATCTTGTAAAAAGATAATAGAGTGGCTACCCGTAGCATTAAGAGAACCAGATAATATCACTGCAAGATATTGGCTTTTGTTTGCCTCTTTGTTATCAGGAATTGTTATCGCCCAGACAGGAACTACATTAGTTCACGCACTCGGTTATTACTATACCTTAAACTATAACGTTCCCCATGGAATTGCGAATGCACTGTTCTTAATTCCGATGTTCAAAAGAAACATAATATTTTTCCCTGAAAAATTAAGATTTGTCATAGAATTTTTGGGTGAAGAATATTGTAAAGAACATCCAGAAATATCTATAAAAAAGGCTCTTTTGAGATTCTTCAAAGATATAAATTTTTCATGTAAATCAAGTTCCTGGGGAGTTCCAGATAACCAACTGCAGATCTTTTCAGAACAGTTGTATTCTGACTCATATCGTTTCAGGAATCAACATGGAGCATTTTCTAAAAAGGAAATTTATAATATTTTTAAAGAAACATTTGAACCATAAGAATTAGAATCACATGAAATTAACAAGCAAAATAGTTATTCTCTTACTTGTCTTTTGGCTGTTTTTATTAATGGGTTATATATTTATATATAACAGGGTTATAAAACCGACTTTAACACAATTTGAAAGAAAATTAGCCACGGAAGAATTAGAACGATTTAATAAAACAATAGAAAAAGAACTTTTATATTTAAATCGAACTTGTGCGGACTATGCATGGTGGGATGATACTTACGAATTTGTAATAAATAAAAATGAGACCTATAAAAAAATAAACCTCCTGCCACAAACATTCGAAGAAAACAACATTAATATGATTTTGATACTAAATACTCAAGGAGAGGTCGTCTTTGGAGAGTGGTATAATCTTGAAAAAAAACAATATGAAGAATTGCCTGTAGAATTTTCTATATCAAAATTAGCATTGACTCATCCTTTACTTTCTTTTGATAATACAAAAGCAGGTAAATATGGGATTATCTTTACCAATTATGGAAATGTAGCAGTGTCTGCAAATAAGATATTAAATAGCAAGGTAGAAGGGGAACCCCGGGGAATATTTATAATGGGAAGATTATTGAATGATAAATATTGGGAAAACATTAAAAGTCAAACTATGTTGGAGGTTTCTGTTTATCCATATATAGAAAAAGACAGACTTATTATAGATGCATCAAGTTATATTATTAATGAAAAAAAAACAATTTTTATTCATGAAAGTAAAGATGGCAAATTATTTTTATGGGATATTATTAATGATATAAATGGAAATCCTATTCTTTTAATACAGTTAATACATCTTCAAAACATATTATCTGCAAGTGAAAATATGCGATTTCAAGGGATAATGGGGTTTATCCTTGTAATAGTTGTTGGAATTGTTGCACTTTGGTGGGCAATAAAAAAGCAGATAATTGTACCTATACAGGATTTGACACAAAATATTAGAAATTCAATATACCGAGAATCCATTACATTCTTACCTAATATTGAAAAAAATGATGAAATCGCTCTGCTTATTGTTCATTTTAACCGTATGGCATATAGAATAAATAAACTATTAGAAGAGAAATCAAAATTATTAATAGAAATTGCAGAAAGAGAAGAATATCTAAAATTTATAATTAATGCTATTCCCTGTGTGATTCTTGAAATGGATAACAATGGAATTATCAAAACAGTCAATTCAGCAATAGAAAAAATAATGGAGATAAATTCTAAAGATATAGAGGGAAAAAATATCTGTAATGTCTTTCCATTAAAAAGTATTCTTGATTTTATTGAACGAATAAAAATCAATTCAGAGGAGTTGGGATATTATGAAGTCGAAGATATTTTATATACAATCAATAATGAAAAAAAATATTTACATATTTATTTTCAAAAGAACAAACGAAATGGAAAAGAATTTTACATTGGCGTTATTTGGGATATTACGGTGCTTAGAGAAATACAGGAAAAATATAACGAGCAGAGACAGTTGGCTATATTAGGAGAAGCAAGTGCAAGTTTAGCACATGAACTTCGGAATATGATTTCTGCAATTCAAAGTGGGTTTCGTCTGATGCAAGAAGAAAAAAATATAAAAAATAGGGAAAAAATAGTAAACGAATTATATATTTCAATATTTCGATTGGAGGAAACATTAAAAAAACTATTAGAATTTACAAAAAAATATAAAATAAATAAGATTAGAGTATCTCTTAAAGACGTTATTGAAGAACAATATAAAAAATGTCTAATCTATCAAGAAAAAGATATTGAGCTCAGGGTGGATGGAAATATTTTTGCATGGATTGACATAAATCTCTTTCCAAATGCAGTATGGAACATTTTAAAAAATAGTATAGAATCAATAAAAGAAAAAGGAATAATATCCGTTCAGTTGTATGAACAAGATGGGTTGCAATATATAGAAATAAATGACAATGGTATAGGTATAGATGAAACATATTTAAATAAAGTTGGGACGCCCTTTTTTACTACAAAAGCACAAGGAACCGGTTTAGGTTTAACGATAACAAAGAAAATTATTGAAAGTCATGGCGGTAGAATACAGATACGAAGTAAAAAAGATATTGGTACCTGTGTTTCAATTATACTACCAATAGAAGAAGGATAGAATTATGCCTGGTAGAATACTTGTTGTGGATGATGAAAGATTAATTCGATGGAATATTATTGAAAAACTTAATCACTTAGGTTTTATAACAGAAGAAGCAGGGAATGTTGCGGAAGCTAAACAAATAATACATAAAAAGATGTTAGACCTTGCTATAGTTGATTTGAGGCTTCCGGATGGGGATGGAATGGATATCCTAAAATATATAGGAAACACGCAACCTGGCGTTCCTATTATAATGATCACTGCATATTCAAGTGTATCTAATGCTGTGGAAGCGATGAAAAATGGTGCTTATGATTATATTAGTAAGCCTTTTGAGATTGATGAACTTATACTTAGAATTCAGCGGGCAATAGAACAATCTCATTTAAGGAATTCTATTCAAGCTGGATTACAACAGAATAAAAGAATTTTTAATCTTGACCATATTATCGGTAAAAGCCCAAAGATTTGTGAGATAAAACATATTTTAAAAAAGGTTGCAGAGTCTCCAAGTACAACAATTTTACTTTTAGGAGAAAGTGGTACAGGGAAGGATATTGCTGCACGAGTTATTCATTATGAATCAGAAAGGGCTATATACCCGTTTATGAATATAACTTGCACAGCCTTGCCTGAAACTCTATTAGAGTCAGAACTTTTTGGATATGAACGAGGTGCTTTCACAGGTGCTGACCATACAAAGAAAGGTTTATTTGAATTAGCAAATAATGGAACTGTATTCATGGACGAAATAGGGGATATACCACTATCTATCCAGTCAAAAATCCTACGTATACTTGAAGAAAAAGCCTTTAAAAGAATAGGTGGAACCACAGATATTTATGTGGATGTCCGTGTTATCGTTGCAACGAATAAAAACCTTGAGGAAATGGTGCAAAATGGGACATTTCGTGAAGATTTGTATTACAGGCTCAATGTTGTGCCTATTGTATTGCCACCACTTAGAGAAAGATACGAAGATATTCCATTACTTGCAGAACATTTTTTAGAATTATTCAATAAAGAGTTCAAAAGAAAACGTAAGGGATTTTCTAAAGAAGCAATAAATAAATTACTTTCTTATCATTGGCCTGGAAATGTGCGGGAACTCAGAAATGTAATTGAACGGGCTGTTCTATTGGGAAAGGATGAGATAATTCAAAGTGATGAAATTATTTTAGGAAGAGTCAGTTTTGGAGGAGTTAAAACTACAAGCGATGACATTGCTCAACTACCTCCGTCAGGCTGTTCTCTGGAGGAAGTGGAAAAATCGTTAATACGACAAGCGTTGGAACGAACCAATTGGAATCTTACACGGGCAGGGGCTTTATTGAATATTACCCGTGATCAAGTGCGATACAAAGCGGAAAAGTATGGATTAAGACAGGAAAATGATAAGTAGTTTAAAAATAAAAAAGCGGTAGTTTTTACATTCTACCGCTTTTATTATTTATTTACTTTAACTTACGTTGTACCTACACAATAATTATCTTCACCTATACCAGGACATAAATAATAACCACCAGCATTGAAGAACTGTATTAATCGCAATAATTCTGACAGGTTGATAGTCCAATCTTGTGGGTTATAGTCACTACCATGAGGTCTGCATGATTTATCACCATCAAAACCAGGAACATAACCATCTTCAGATGTTTCAGGTGGTACTACACAGCGATAACCATTAGAGTTAAAGAACTGAATCACTCTGAGCAATTCACCCAAATCAATTTTATTATTTCCATTCTGGTCGGCGGAATGCTGTGCTGGTATTTCACCTTCTGTTGTGCCTTCTGGGACTCCCTCAGCAGTTCCCTCACCTTCAGGAATTCCTTCAGATGAGCCTTCGACAACACCTTCACCTTCTTGTGAACCTTCAGGAACACCTTCAATGGTCCCTTCACCTTCTGGTGTCCCTTCTGGTGAGCCTTCGACAACGCCTTCACCTTCTTGTGAACCTTCAGGCACACCTTCAATGGTTCCTTCACCTTCTGGTGTCCCTTCTGGTGAACCTTCGATAATACCTTCACCTTCTAAAATGCCATCAGGTGAACCCTCTACCACGCCTTCTCCTTCTGGAATAACTTGAACGAAGTTGGCTGTGATGTTTCTGTTTTTGGTCATGTTAATTTCAATTGTTGGTGAGGTTATATCTTTTGTGTCAACATCACCAGACCAACCTTGGAAAGCCCACCCTTGAGAAGGGGTAGCCTTTAATGTTACTCGCTCTTCATGCCAAAACGGATATGTCCCTGGAGATGGGTCTGTTGTTCCAGAACCGCTAACGAATATAGTTAATTTCCATTGATTTGTCATTAATTGCAATTGTCCACGAATTTCCCCATCTGGATAGCTCTGTGAATAAATAATGAAATAATACATTCCCATCGCTATTTCAGCCGCTTTGCTATTTGGTATCACTGAATAAAACGACAAATTAGGAGGATTGCCCACATTAAACACGACAGGACCATTAACCCCTGGAAATCCTTTATTTATCGTCATTCCTGTGGGGTTAACAACGGAATGAGTACCTGATAAAGATATAGTATAATCATCACTATCAGGCACGGGTTGTAAAATACCAAAAACTTGTCCAAATGCCACAGTGGATACTTGAGGAACAACCTGAAAACCAGTCATAGGATTTGCAATAACGAAAAATCCATCTGCTGGGATAGGTCGTAACACGTAAAGATTTGCAACGGCTGATTTTGTAGTTTTCACTAAATCGGTTGCTTCACACCAATATTGACCCGCAGTGTTATATGTTACATCAGGAATACTTAGAATATTGGATGATGAGCCGATAGGAACACTATCCTTATACCATTGATATGTAATTGTACCCATGCCACCTGCAGTTTTAACTTCAAATAACAAATCTCCGCCTGCAAAGAGATAGGTATCTGTTGGGTTTTGAGTAAAGGTTAAAGCATCCACAACTGTAAGGGTCGCTATATTTGATGTGATAGTTTCGAAGTTATCCTGAACTTCACAGAAATAATTGCCTGCTGTGTCTGTTTGAACATTGGAGAGAACTAATTGTGGAGAGTTCACACCTAAGTTGATATTGATACCACCTGCTAATCTCTTGTACCATCGGTATTCAACATTTCCTAAACCACCATCAATCACTACAGAGAATGTATGTGTTGTTCCCTTATAAACAGTTGCAGATTGAGGATGTTGAATAAACGACATCCAATTAGCAACTTGTAAAACAGCAGGAGCACTTGTTGCACCTGCGTTTTGGTCAGAAACAAAACAGGTATAGATCCCAGAATCAGAGGGTTGTAAGTTCTCTAAAACTAAGACAGAATCAGTATATGGGATATCTACACCATTTTTTCTCCATTGGTATCTATATGGTGGATAGCCACCTGATATCGCCACTTCAAAGGTATGACTCTCACCTGTATGTTTTAAGGCTCCCTGAGGCTGAATATCAAAATTAAATGGCGGGAAAACTTGTAATGTTGCTTGTTCTGAAGTAAGCATTTCGCGTGCATCGGTTACAATACACCAATAATTTCCTGCGTCGGTTTCTTGTAATGGATACAATGAAAATGTAGGAGAATCAGGTCCGACGAATTCTCCATCACGTACCCATTGATAGTGTACCCCGCCTAACCCTCCGGATACTCCTATTGTAAATGTAAAATCATAACCGAGGATACCATTGCCTGACTCGGGTTGTTGAATAATTTGCATGTGTTCCGCAACTTCCAGGAAGGCTGGGGTTGATGTAATGTTATATACATCATCATAAATTACACATGTGTAATAACCCATATTTTCCAATTGAGCATTTTCTATTGTTAATGTATCCTCTTCCGCACCTTCAATGACTTCGCCATTAAATTTCCATAAATAATGAAGAGTCCCATTGGGTTCTCCTGCAATCACAGGAACAAAAGTAAATGATTCACCAATATAGACACCACCTCCCTGCAATGGTTGCTCAAAACGGATACGATTTAATATGGTTATTTCTACTTCGTTTGAAGCAACTTGCTCTGAACCACTGGTAACAACACAGCGATATGAACCACCATCCGATAACTGAATAGGGTTAAATGATATTGTTTTTTGTGTTTTACCTGATAAATCTACCCAATTTGCACCGTCCCACTTTTGCCATTGGTAAGTAGGAAGGTTATTACCTCCACGAACATCAATGGACATGGTGTGACTGTCTTCTCCGGGAACAAGGTTTTGTGCACCAACAGGTTGTTCTGTAATCTCCAAAGGTGTGTATTGCACTTCTAATTTTGCAGGAGCTGAGCGTCGTGTCCAGAGACTATCACATATTGTTACCGTAAAGTAACGTGGTTTAGTTGTAGGTAGGGGATAAGCAATCGTTAAGTCTTCTGAATAAACAGGACTTCCAATAGGCGAAAAGTCATCTATTTTTATTTCTTCCCATTTATATATTTGAGGGATGCCATTATTTTCTCCACCTACCTGGTCAATAGAGAAAGTAACTGGTGTTCCGGAAGTAACTGTTTGTGATTCAGGTTGAGCAGTTATTTGTAAAGGTGGATTTTGAATAGATTCGTTGACCATCCATGCCTGACGATTTCCACCAGCTAAAGTGTAAGAGTTGTAGTTGTTTCTTTCATCATGGTTTAAATTGCCTGTGGATGCTAATAATTCAGGATGGCAACGGAATTTTGAACAATTAAAATTACCAACGAATTCTTCAACTGTTCGGTCAATTTCTGAACCATAAATTTTAATAGTAATCTGAGTTCCGTTTGCGTCAACAGTTACTTCTATATCATCTGTTTTTAATTCACCCAAAATACTCGGCAAAACATCACGTAATACTGTATAAATAATGACTCGAAAAACACTCTTTAAATGGTCTATTCCCGTGGCTTCACCCACAGTCATATATCCTGCAATTAAATTTACCATAGCATTTTTAAATAGTGGACTTTGCTCTTCCAATAACTGCCAGAGAGTCGGAACACCTTCAAAATCATCTACAAATTGACTCACACATAACGTTGTTATACCTAATTTTACACAAACATCTTTATCTCCTGTTGTTATGGTAGTACTACCCGTTAATCCATAAGCTTTCACCTGTACGTTCCGAATAGTAATTTGTAATGATTCTACTACTGCTTTGTTGTAATTAAAATCGTTTCGTATTGTTTGCATTTCGTTAGCATTAAGATTTCCTAATACACGGGACATATCTCCATTTAAGACAGCACCTAACATATCAAAATGGTCATTATCGTTTATACCGTTACAATCGTTATCTGCATTGGAAAAATAAGGACTTGTCTGACACTGAACCTGTCTCCATGCTCCGGGTTGTGGTTGCCCATATTCATCAATGTAATCATACCAGGTAGGCAAAAAATCTGCCAGAGCACTGTCTAATGTATTAAATATAAAATCTATATCATATTGGTCTTGAAAACATTGTGGGTATGCCTTTATATGAAGGCTCACTACAAAAATCATAAGTGCAATAAATATCATATTAAAAGGAACATATCTTTTTTTCATGTTTACTCTCCTATCTATTCTATTTTTATTTTTGTATTTTCTAAAGCAACATAACCGTTTCAATTGCGATTTTTCTCAAGCCATAAGCCTGATTGCTATATAACTAACTTCTAAATTAATTCTATCATAAAAAAGTAACTTAGTGAAACAAAAAAACAACTTTTTTAATTATCTGTTTTATAGATTTTAGACTTCTTAAAAATTGAGAAAACTTATATTAGAAAAAAATATAGAGAACTGTATTTTCTTACTAAAAAAATACAAGCCCCAAATTTTCAAATTTAAATGTTTTTGTATTGATTTTTGTTATTGTAAACCAAAATGTAATGTTTAAATCTTTTTTGATTTGTTACCACATTTTTCCTATCAATCCATCTGTCTTATTTATCCTATTTTATTTAGAGGCACACTCATTTTATTTATCAAAAGGTTTTTGTTCAAGAGTTCAATCAGGAAAAAAGACCATGATAAGTGTAGGAAAAAAGAAAGGGAATAATAAAAATGGGAATTTGCTGAAATAAGTTAGATCAAGACTGTAAGGCATGAAACTTTTATACTTTGTTATATGCTGTAGCTCAGAATTCAATAAAGTAGACCAGCTCCTCATCAATTTTTTCAAGGTCTAATAAAACTTTTTCTCTTCTTGGCGAACCATTTGCATTTCTAAAATTTCTTTGAAATGAACCACATTTAACCAATGTATCATCCGTTATTTTGATGAAAGAAATTTGATGTAACTCAAAAGAAACCTTTCGTAATCTTGACCATGCACCTCTTTTCATTCTTTCAATTGAATATTCCGATAATCCACCTTTCAATGCTTCGTGCCACTTTTGAAATGTTCTATTTTCATCATTGTAAAGAACTTTTCCAACAGCAAGAATTAAACCAACTGCACCATAATCTTTTATTCCGTTTGCAATTGCTTCGCTATCGTTAACAATAATTTGGTGGATGCTTGTATTCATAGCATGTGCTTTGAAATCCCAAGGTATATCTTTAAAACCATCAAATCTTACATTTCCATATTTTGGTCCAGGTATTTGTTTCATAAAATCTGATAAATATTTTTCACACAGAAATTGAAAATAAAATCCAATCCATTCCATTTGCTTCCAGTGTGTATAGCCTGCATTTTTCATCTCCAAAATTGATTTTTTACCATCCCATATCTTAGGAATCATACTTAATTTTTCCCCAATTTGTTCAGCGGTTTTTAAAAAAGTCATTTCCTCTTCTCCGTATCAAATAGCATTAATAATGTTTGGTTTTTAATTCCTTCGTTTATCTCTTTAATCCTATATATATTTTCATCTAATCTCTTTTTAGCAAATTTGTAATATTCTTTTACGATTTCAAATCCAATATACTGCCTTTTCATCATTTTACTGACAATTGCCACCTGTCCAGAGCCCAAGAAGGGGTCTAAAACAATATCTCCTGCTTCGCTTGAATACATTAGTATCTTCTTAATTAATTCTGCTGGTAATTTTGTAGGAGTTTTTTGGTCACCAGTCCAATATTCCCTTTTGATTATCCAGACATCTTCTTTATCCATATAATGTAAACTGCTACCATCATTGTCATTTTCTTCTTTTCCATATCTAGAATAAGGAAAAAATTTCCTCTTTTCATCATTTTTACAGACATAGAGGCAATGATAATGAGAAGTTACAAATTTTCTTTTCGTTACCACACCGAATTGATATTTCCAAATAATATGATTAACTGTAATAAAACCAATTTCATCAAGTACTATCAAAATATCCTTTAGATTATTCCATCCTGAAAAAACATACATACTACCAGAATCTTTAAGAACCCTGTAAACTTCCCGCATCCATTTATGTGTGAAATCATAGTATTCTTCTTTTGGTATTTCATTATATCCTTCTAAAACCCGAGATTGTGTTCTGTGATAATTATTTCTTTTTGCCTTAAAATCGATAGCAAAGGGAGGATCTGTAATAACAAGGTCTATTGTATTGTCCGAAATGTATTTCATTCCTTCAATACAATCCATATTATATATTTTATTGAACTCTAAATTTTCCATTTTTTTACTTCCTTATTATAAGCGATGGCGTATAACTTATTTCTATACGAATTATTTGTATAATATCGCCTTTTTATTACATATCATACAATTTATGATTATAACTATCAAAAGAATTATTAATGGTCATTACTTCTTACTTATACTTTATTAATTTTTATTAATTATGCAAGAATATTTGGAAGAAACAAAACGGGAATTAAAATTAAGGAATTACAGTCTCAAAACTATAAAGTCCTATTTCGGTTGCTTAAGAGAATATTTTGATTTTAAAAATTATAATTTAGAAAAAATAGATGAAGAGAAAATAAAACAATTTTTATTGGATAAACAAGACAAAAATTATTCCCCGCAAACGGTCAATCTTTATTTAAATGTAATAAAATTTTTCTACCGTGAAATATTGAAAACTCCTCATTCATTAAGACACAGTTTTGCGATGCATTTATTAGAGATATATGCAGGAACTTTTAGGTCATCGGAGTATTAGAACAACTTAAGTTTATACTCAAGTAAAAAATCCAAAATAAGTATCTCTTAAAAAAACTAAAACATAAAGTATAAAAAAGCCAAAATTACATTAATGATTTGTAGAAAGAGATGAGAAGACTTTTTAATAATCTACTAACAATTAATTTAATAAAAAAATGGTGGACCTGAGGGGGATCGAACCCCTGACCTCCGCATTGCGAACGCGGCGCTCTCCCAACTGAGCTACAAGCCCACACGGAATATAATTTTAGCATAGAATAATAGAAAAAATAAAGTTTTATGATATTTTGCGTTGTAGCAAATCAAGGAATTCTTTTCGTGTAATATCATCGTTATGGAAACTTCCTAAGACGGAAGATGTAGTCATAACAGAATTTTGCTTTTCAACCCCTCGCATCATACAACAGAGATGTTTGCATTCCATTACAACACCTACACCTTCTGCTTGTGTGTAGTCCATAACAGCCCTTGCTATTTGGGCAGTTAATCGTTCTTGAATTTGAAGTCTGCGAGCATAAAGATCAACGATACGTGCTATTTTACTTAATCCAATAACCTTTGTTCTCGCAATATAACCTACATGGCAACGTCCAAAGAAAGGAAGCATATGATGTTCACATAGGCTATATACCTCTATGTCTCGCGATATAATCATGTTATTACTTTCTGCTTGAAAAATAGCATTATTAATAATGCTTTGTAAATCTTTACGATACCCTGAGGTAAGAAATTCGTATGCTTTGGCAACACGATAAGGAGTTTTCTTTAATCCTTCTCTGTCCGGATTCTCACCAATTTCAATTAGGATTTCACGGATAAGTTCAGCAACTCTGTCAATATTCATTCAAGAATTCCTTCCATAGTTTAATTGTAAAATGACAATCTATTCTTAAACGTTCTATTTCATATCTGTAATATATATTAATTAAAGGCTTGTTTTCAGGGTATATTACAAGACTGGGGTTCAAATATAGCAAACCAGCAAATAGAAAATTTCTATCATAAATATCCGGATCCGGAATTGTAATCTCACAGTTATTAATAATTTCATCTTTGAAAAGTAGTATATCCAAATCAATCGTACGAGGGCTATATTTGTTTTCAGTCCTTATCCTTTTCATTTCAGACTCAATTTTTCGAAGAACACAAAATTTAAATTCTATCGGTGTATATATCTCATCTTTTAACATGGCTTCAATCACACAATTTGCAAATAATGGCTGTTCCTTTACACTCCCTAAAGGAGGTGTTATAAATATAGGTGATATGTTTTTTATTGTTATATACTCTTGTAATAACTGAAATGACTTAGGAATGTTATATTCTGGGTTTATATTTGAGCCGACACCAATATAAACAAAATTGTTATTCATATTATTTTCTTATTTATTTTTTCATCCTTGTGATTTCTACAGCGACACTTCTTGCAAATCTTAAAACACCAGGTTTATCTATCGTAACGGTAACCCCTTTAACCTTCTCATGAGACAGACAAATTTTTGCAACTTCTTCCGCTAATTTTTCGATGAGAAAGAAAGACGAGTTCTCAACAAATTTTAATATTTCTTTCTTTACCATTTTATAGTCCAATGTATCATTAATATCATCACTTTTTCCTGCCATTTCTATATTCGTAAATAAGGTAATATTTATCAGGATATCTTGTTTCTCTCTTCGTTCCTCTGGCTGAATCCCTATGATACAACGAACTTGAAGGTCACGAATATGAATTTTATCATATAATTCCATCATTTATACTCCCTAATAAAAATCTTCCACCATCTACAAAAACTACTTGCCCTGTAATAAAATCCGATTTTAATAAAAATAATACTGCCTCCTCAATATCTAATAAATTTCCATACATTTTGAGAGGATTTGTCTTACTTAAACGAGCAAGATATTCTTCTGTTTCTCCTGGAGGCGGTAAAATTAACCCCGGAGCAATGGCATTTACCCGAATATTGGGAGCCAATTCCATGGCTAACATACGTGTCAGGGTACGTAATAGTTGTTTGCCTAAGTAATATGATATATGTTTGTCATCGTAATCCCATAGACGTGAATCCAAAAAATTGATTATAACCCCTTTCTTATGTTGCTTTTTCATACGGCGAGATAATTGAAGTGGTGCCCATGAATGAATGTTTATAGATGAGATGAGATCGTGGTATGAAAATGAATCAAACAATTTAACGGGAAAAATACTCGCATTATTGATAAGAATATCAATTTCACCGAAAATATTTATTGTTTGTTCATAGAGAGAGTTTGCGGATTGGGGATTTATTAGGTCGGCTTTAAGTATAGCAGTTTTTATGGAATAACTTTTTAGTTCTTTTGCAAGACTTATCACTTCTTCTTCTGAGGTATTGTAATGAAGTAGAAGATTTACGCCTTCTTTTGCCAATCGCAATGCAATTGCTCGACCTATTCGCAATGCACTCCCCGTAATTAGTGCATTCATACCATTTAAAGAATCAAGCATAGTTATCCTATCAAATACGAATTCTTTTACTATTTGATTTCAATTTCAACAAAATACTTTTGTATCCCTCGTAAAATTTGAAACGAAAATTTATTCAATTTATTTTCTTTTAATTTTGCTAATTTTATTTTAAATGTATTTAAATTATCTATAGGCTCATTCTCAACAGCAATAATAACATCCCCTTGCTCTAATTTAGCAAGGCTTGCCCAACCACCAGAAATGACTTGTTCAATATAAATACCTTTTATGTCATCACTCAAATTCATATCTACATAGTCATAAAAACACAAATCTCTTACTGTAAATTCCAACCAATCATCTTGATATTTTTCTAACATGCCTCTCGGAATTGGTTCACTTACTAATTGAACTGGAATTATTTTACGGTCTCCTTTTCGTATAACAGATAGGTTTACTATTTGTCCTATTGAAAAGTTTCTTATCTTTTCTTTCCATTCTTCATATTCTTCTACTCGTGTCGCATGCAATTTTTCATTTTCTATTTCCTTAACAATATCCCCAACATTTAAATCTTTTACTTCTTTTATCTTGGGATAGAATACACGAGTAATGATAAATCCTCCTTCCTCAATGCCCATTTTCTCCGCTATATCACGTGTTAAAACCTGTGTTTCTACCCCAATCCATGGTTTACTTGCTTCACGAATAGGTTCAACAGATTGGGTTTTTCCAATTTTTACCATTGAGTAAATTCTGTTTCCTTTGCGTTCTACAATAGTAAGTAGTTTCTCCTTTTTTTCTCCTAAAAACTGTTGTGTTACCCTTTCCATTTCATCTAAACAGGTAATATGCATGTCCTCTACTTGTAAAACAATATCTCCCGTTTGTAATGGAGGTTTTGCCTGTGCAACTGCACCGCCCATCCGAATGGAGGTGATTATAATTCCTTTTTGATTCTCCCTGTTCCTTTTTAATGCAAGAAACCAATTCATATTCTTAGCAGTACAACCCCACTCAGGAAATTCCTTTTCAGGGGTGATAGGAAAGTCGTAAGGGATAGGTTCAACAACTATGTCAAGTTTTTCAGAATTCCTTATTATTTGAATTGGTATTTTTTCATTACACGGAAGGGAACAAATTATATTATTAACCAATGGTATCTGTTCCATATATCGAACATCAACGGTGATATCTCTAATCTGTTCTATAATATCACCTACTTTTACTCCAGCATTATCTGCTGGGGAGTTTGGATATACATAACGTACTAAAGCACCTTTTTGATTTATTTTTTCTTGTGTAACAGGCTGGATTTCAACACCAAGCCAAGCCCTTTCTACCTTGCCATTTTTTACAATATCTTCTACCACTTTTTTTACCAAGTTTGAAGGAATTGCACCACCTAAAGCGTATTTAATTTCATTAATTCCGATAATTTCCCCTCGTAGATTAATCAAAGGACCTCCAGAACTACCTGGACTAATTTCTGCATTGTGTCCAAGCCAACAGACTAAACTCCCAACATTTTCATTTTCTTCAGAAAAGAATTCAAAGCTATCTAATTTATAAGGTAGTATCATCTGTTTATTACTTACAATACCAGCAGTTACTGATGGGCTTAAAGCCATAGGGGAGCCCATAGCCAAGACATAGTCACCAACTTTTACCTGTTCCGAATCCCCAAAAGATGCATAAGAGAATTGATTTGGCTCATTAGTAACTATTTTTAATACAGATATATCAGTTAAAGCATCGGTGCCAATGAGTTTCATTGGATAATTTTTCAAATTAGAAAATGTACAGTCCGCAATAAATGCCTTTCCAGCAACGTGGTGATTCGTCACAACATATCCATCTTCACTTATTACAATTCCACTACCAAATTTTTCTTGCTTTAATTCTCTACCTTCCGAATAATATTTTTCTACTACATGAATTCGAACCAAAGCAGGTTGTAATTTTTCAACGACTGTGATAATAGTGTTTTGAATATCTTTTGGTATTTGTTCTGTGGTGGATAGTAAATTATTTTCACAATAACTACAAACTGTCAGCATCACAACTAATAGTAAGGTTGTGTAAAAAATCCTATAAAAAAAGTTCATCACAGGTTTATCCTTAATTAAGAAAGAGAAACACAATTTCTGTTTCATTTATAATTGATTAATTCAAATCGTTTTTAACACTTTGTTTATTCATATTCTTGTATATTTTATACCATATAAGTAAATTTTGAAAAATGTATAAATAAGGTTATCACGTAAGATGGATATGTTTAATCTTTTATTTTGCATCATATCAGGGATGTTTGGTGCGGTTTTTGGTAGTTTTTGTAATGTTTGTATATACCGATTTCCGAGAGGTGAATCTATTATCCATCCTGCATCCCATTGCCCTCAATGTCAACATAAAATAGATTGGTATGATAATATCCCTGTTTTAAGTTGGCTATTTTTAAGAGGTAGATGTCGTCACTGTCATACAAAAATAAGTTTACAATATCCACTTGTTGAATTAGTTACGGGTATCCTTTTTATTATTATCTTCTTAAAATTTAGATTTACACTATCTACAATTGTGTATTCATTATTTACTGCAGGACTAGTTGTAGTTATAGTTCAGGATTTAAAAACATGGACTATTCCAGACGAAATAACATTATCTGGAATTTTAATTGGTGTAGGTGTATCACTTTTAGGTATGTTTTTCCCTGAACAAGGGTTAAGAATCCAACATCCGATGGATGCGTTAGATGGAATTGCTTTAGGGGCATTACTTATTTGCCTTTTAGACCTCATTGTGATACTAATATTAAAAAAACCAGGGATGGGTTTTGGAGATGTAAAATTATTGAGTATGTTAGGTGCTTTCTTAGGCTGGCGAGGTGTTTTAGGTAGCCTTATGATTGGGTCATTAATAGGAAGCGTGATAGGCTTTTTTATTATTGCTTACTATAGACTATTTTCAAAAGAAGAGACTTCAGACATTAAAGATGATAACCAAGATAATGTCTCTGATTTCTACCCTGTTGACCCAGTTTCAGCTATTGTCCTAGGTGTTTCAGCAATCTACTTAGAAATCCGCACACTCCTATTTCTAAACTCATATACATCTACCGAAATACCATATGAAGTCATAACAGGTCTCGTATATCTCATAACGGCATTTCTATTATTAGCACTTTTTGTAGCTATAGTGTCACTATGGGTTTGGCAAAAACAAAAAGGCAAAATAAAAATTGATGAAGAACTCCCTGACGAGGAGATACAAATTTCATTAAAGGCTCACTATATTCCTTTTGGACCCTATCTCTCGTTAGGTGGGTTTATTTTCCTATTGTTTGGACCTGAATTAATTGAAAAATATATTCAAATTCTTTCTATATAAAGACATAAAAATGATCAGAGAAAGAAATAAATCAGAGTTAATAACATATATAAAATTTAATGAGGCTTATTTTCCACGACCTTGGGGGAATTACAATTTGCCTAACATATTTAATAAGCCTGTTCCTCCAAATGAAAAAATAGGTGAAATCTGGCTTATTTCAGATAGGAATGAATTTCAAAGTAAGGTTATCAAAGGGCGTTTTATAGGAAAAACAATCCATGAATTAGTTACAACATATCCTCAATATTTGTTTGGAAATAGAAAAGGTGAAGGGTATCCCTCTCGGTTTCCTTTATTATTAAAAATTATTAATGCCAATGAAATACTTTCAGTTCAAGTTCACCCTTCTGACCAAAAAGCCAAAGAATTAAATGAACATGATTGCGGAAAGACAGAAATGTGGTACATCATGGAAGCAAAACCAAATAGTTTCATATATTTAGGACTTAGAAAAAATGTAAAAAAAGAGCATTTATTAAAAGAAATCCAACATGGGGGAGATGTGGATAGGTTATTGAGAAAAATATATGTAAAACAGGGTGACCATTATCTAATCCCTGCCGGAACCATCCACGCTATAGGACCAGGTATTATCCTAGCTGAGATACAACAAAATAGTAACCTTACCTATCGATTATATGATTGGAACCGCCTTGATTTAGAAGGAAAACCAAGAGAACTGCACCTCGAAAAAGCTTTTTATTCAATTGAAACATGTCAAACATCCATTGCGGTACCAAAAATTGACTTAAAACATAGCTTCGGAAGAGAAAAATTTCTATGTTCTACTCCTTATTTTTCCGCAAAATATTGGGAAATAAAAAGTGAAACTAAAATATGGAACAATAATTATTCATTCCATATTATTTTTAGTTTGGATACTACAAAACTAAGTGTGGAAACTGAAGAGAAGGAGACTCTACAAATGGAGAGAGGAGAATGTGTGCTAATTCCATCAGTCTCAAGTGATAGGGTAACTATAGACTATGGCACGTTCTTAGATTATTATGTGCCATAATGGAACATTCCGTTCCGTTATCTACAAAATAGACCTCTTATTATCAGAATTATGGATATAAATAATAAAGAAATAAATATTATTCATGAATGCCTGAAAGGGAATACCGAGGCTTTTCGGGAACTTATTATGATTTATCAACAAGCAGTATATGCAACAGCATTTTATTACACCAAAGACAGTGATACTGCAAAAGAAATAACACAGGAAACCTTTATAAATGCTTTCAAAAACTTACCTTATCTTAGAGACTATACAAAGTTTGGCAGTTGGTTGAAAGAGATAGCGACAAGAACATCAATAAGGTATCTTCAGAAGACTAAAGAAATTCCTATGGTTGAGATAGAAAATGAAAAGATTGTGCCTATCGAGCATAAAGATACTAAAAGTTCTTCAATAACTATCGACGAATTTAAGAATGCTGTCGAACAGCTTCCCGAGAGATATAGACTCCCTGTTGTTCTAAAGTTTTTAGAGGGAATGAGTTATGAAGAGATTGGTCGTTTTACAGGAGAATCTCCTGGAGAAATAAAAGGAATCCTTCAAAGAGCAGTAAAACAACTTCAGAATATAATGGAAAATTATGGCGGAGAAATGAATCAATGGCAAGATGTTCTCAAATAGAGTCTGAGATGCAAGCATACTTGGATGGTGAACTGAGTAGAGCTAAAGAACTAATAGTTGAAGAGCATTTATCCAATTGTAGTCAATGCAAAGATAAGTTTGAGAAATTTCGCAAAACCAATGCCATTATTTATGAAACATTAGCCCCTTATAAATTAACGAATTCCTTAGATGAATCTATTATGAAAAAATTACCTGAAGTAGAGACAGGTTATAACGAAATTCATCAAATAACAATGCGTATCAAACATCAAGAAGAAACCCCCTATTCTTTTTCAAATCTATTTCCGTATTTTGCAATAGCTGCCATGACTATATTAGGCATTTTTATATTTGTAAGCTGGCCAGCGAAAGAATATTCTAACCAGAAAAAGATAGGGGTGGCACTAAATATAACGGGGACAAGTTTTATAATTAACAATAGTGTTAATAACAAAATGAAAGAAGAAGTACCGATTGCTTTTTCGGAAGGCAATTACATAGAAACCCAAGATAATTCTAAAGTTTACATATTGTTAAAAGGGAATTCAATTGTAAAATTATCAAACAACACGAGAATCCGAATTTTAGATGAAAGGACTATTAATCTTGAAAAAGGATTAGTATGGTTTGATATTGGTAAAGATAAAAAGACATTCAGAGTTAACACATCGCAAGGGTTTATAACGGTATTTGGGACACAATTTCAAGTAGAAGCAGATTTTAATAGGGTTATAACTACGGTATCCAGAGGTGAAGTTACTGTAGAAACTGGAAATCAGTTTGCAGTTCTAAAAGAGAATCAACAGATAGAACTTAAAAACCAAACCATTAATACAAAAGTTAAAACCTGTGATTCCCAAAAAATAATGGCTTGGGCAGAACAAATAAAACCGAGAACCCAAGCATTTGATAACGCATCAGCAATATTGGCACCAACACAACCCATTGAAATATCAAAGCCTGCTTCTCAAATCTTTGTTGTTCCTATCCAACACAAAGAGGTAACTACTCTTGTATTGGTATGGGATAAAAATAAAATTACAGAAAACTCAAACTATACAATTTATGCTTCAGACGATGAACTGAAACCACTATTTCGCTACAAATTAACTAATGATATGATAAATAACTACAATGGAGAAATTAATATACCCATTCCAAATGAGGTATCCATAAAACAGGTTAACATACTTCATATTGAAATCATTTCAGATGATATAGATGAATTAATATCAATGCCATTTAATAAAATTTATGCAAAGAGTTAATATGAAAATAAGCAAAAGTATAATAAATAATGTACTTGAATTAGCCCACCCAGTCGGGAGGCATGGTGGAGCAAAAAGAAATGTCAGATTTCTGCCTCACATCACTCCTTCCCCAGAAATACCTGCAGCCAAAAATCTTGCTATCATTCATGCCTCCCGCTTGATGATACAACGATCCTTATATAAAGTGGGCTCGATGTTAAAACGGCGAATCAACTGTCTCCTCTCTCCACTCCTTCCTCAAGAGTAAACGCCAAACATCTTATAACATCGAGCCCCTGATTTTTTTATTTCTTTTATTCGTTATAATAAGAGGAATTAAAAATCGATGAACTTAAAACATAAATGAATACAAAAACAATAACAAATATTTTACTCATAATTTCTTTCTGTGTTGTTTCCAATATGTCAGGACAAGATTGGATTGAAACGTATTGGGAACATCTTGAAATATATAGAGATGATTGGGGAATTCCGCATATTTTTGCTGAAAATCCACGTGTCCTTGCCTTCGGTTTTGGATACACGCAGGCTCAAGACCATTGGGAAAGCATGCTATTGTCATATCGATTAGCAAACGGAAAACTTTCGGAAGTTTTAGGAGAGAGCGAGGAATTATCTGACCGATTCTCTATTCAGGTAGGTCATCGACACTTTGGCTCCCTCGCATATTCAAATTGTGACTCGTTAACAAGGGATATTTGTGAAGGATTTGCAGAAGGAGTTAATACATGGATTTTAGAGAATCGAGACAAACTTCCAGATTGGATTGACGGCGTCCAACCTCAGGATATATTTGCATTATGGCATGCTTTTATAATTTCTATGGCACCTTTGGATATGCCATCATTTCAGAAACGTCCCCCAGCCATGAAGTCAGGTTTTGCATTTACAGTTTCAAGAGAAAAAAGCCGTGAAGATACTCCTTTATTTGCCTTCAGCAGTCACCAATTTTATCCAGGTCCTTTCCGATGGTATGAGGCACATCTTATATGTGGGGAATATAACGTTTATGGATGCACAATATATGGCTTACCAATCCTTTTACAAGGACATACATTGAAACATGCATGGGCTATAACTCCAAATGTACCAGATATTTCAGATGTCTTCATCGAATCTATTCATGGTAATGTATTACAAAATCCTAAATCAGTCTATTTACAAGGCAATCAGCAAAATAAAGAGGCTCTTTTGTTATTGGAATATATGTCCAGAAGCGAGGAGTATTATGTTAAAACACCCAATGGTATGGATCAAAGATTTGTGCCTGTACAAATAGGTCAAAAAGGACCTTTATTATTGGGGAGTGGCAATGAGTTTTTTTCATGGAAAATAGGAGGGTATGAGGATATAGGTATGTTTTTCCAATTATGGGAAATGGGAAGGGCTAACTCATTAGAAAAGTTTAAACAAGCCATTTATCTCCATCAGATTCCTATGTTCCACATTCTATATGCTGATAGCTCGAACAATTTGTTCTACTTTTACTCTGCAAAATCGGGAACACGTGAAATTCCACCTGGACTCCCTGAAAAGGATGTTGTAGAAATACAAAACTTAAATTGGACTGTCCCCATCTCTTCACGTTATTATCAATACGGCTGGAGATACTTAATTCCTCCAGATGTTCTCCCTTCTTTCCAAAATCCTACTTCGGGTTATTTACAAGTTTGTGGAGGACCACCAACATCCGTAACCGATGATATTAAATTGCCATCCAATGACTCTCTGAATAAGTTAATTCATGACACAGAAAATGTTATAAGTAGAAGAGTTAAAAGTGTCCTACGAACAGATAAACGCTCATTAAGAGAATTCCAATCCTTAATTTTGGATACTTTATCTTCTCTTGCTATTGAGACCCTTCCCAGAATTATAGACATCGGTAAATCAAACCAACAAAGGCTGAATTCATATCACCCTGATTTACCATCTGCTGTAGAAATATTGAGTGGTTGGGATTATCGAATAAATACAGATTCTTCTGCACCTGTCCTCTTTTATCTTTGGAATCACTTTTTTGCAAGACAACCTGGAATTGTTCCAAGCATTGAAATAGAACCCTACTTTTCACTTATGAACAAAAGAAAAGAAATAGAGGAAAATTGTTTAGAGGCATTAGCAGATGCTGTCCGTTATTTAAGGAATAATAGAGATACACTTAACATAAATTGGGGGGACATCCACAGGATTCAAAAAGGTGCAAATGAATACCCTGTGGCTGGAAGTGAAACTATGGGGGCTACTTTTTTACTTTCTGAACTCCCACCAGAAAATGAACGATGGGGCAAAGTTGAATATGGTATTGGTTTTGCATCTGTTATAAAACTTGGGACTGTCATTGAATCATATTCAATAATGCCGTTTGGGAATTCCGAGTCTATAGAATCACCTCATTATCAAGACCAGTGGAACCTATTTAATCAACGGCAAATGAAAAAGACACGATTTTACCCTGAAGATATATATCGTTTTGCTGAAGTTGGATTAGGAAGAAAGTTGGTGTTTATCCCAAAGGGTGCAGTTGGAGAAATTCGATGCGTAAGCAGTTCCAAAGTTTCAATAACCATACAGTCAAAATTAGAGCCCCCGGCACCTTTACCTGAAAACTATGTTCCATTTTCAGTATTTATAACTCCAGAGTATTTACCCAAAGAAGCAAATGTCCAATTTTTGATAAGGCTCTTTATCCCTAATGACATTTGTAGCCCTGAAAATCTTAACAACTTATCTCTTTATGCACTCACACTAACAAATGAATGGAAAAAAATTGAAAATCAAAATGTCAATGCCGAAGCGGGTTTCTTAGAAGGGATATTTAATGGTAAACAAACAATAGCGATACTTGGAGCAGAAGAATTCTATAGTGATTTGATTACAAATAAAGAAGTAAATAACTTAGATTCTGTAGACACACCTTTATCCATAAATAAAGGGATATTTTCTACAGGACTACCTGGTGAGATTCCCAAAATAACTCAACAAAGAAAAGTAATAATACCTTCATCAAAGCAATTCCAATCTCAAGAAATACTTCCAAAAGCGATGGACATCCCTCCAATAGAAGCAAATGATATACAAAAAGAAATGGATAAAACCCAAGATAAAAATACTGCTCAAACTTACGAATCTATACCTTCAGAGAACACCAATAAAAAACGGAGAAAAATATCAGAAAAAATACAAACTCAAAAACCCATTGTAAAGAAAAACTTTACAATAAGGAAAAACTAATTTTTGATTGTGTCTATATTAAACCACTAAATTAAAGTGATGTCCCTAACCATTCTTCAACTATTTTTTTATAAGATGATATCTCACCATCAGACTCTCTGTATTTTGTAACATTATTCCTCTCTGCAACTTCAAAAAATCTTTTTGCTCGGGATATCATTGTTGGGTCTGAATTTTTAGTCTTAAAATCCATATCCCGTTTCCGTGCACGTTCCATAATCGCATAGTCAACGCTTAATCGTGCTACCTTTACTCGCTCAAGGACTTCGGGTTTCTCGCTGACAGCTTTTTCTGCCTTGTCAAATAATACTTCTGCTTGTTGTAATAACTCATTACTTAAATGTTTTCCATTGGGACCGACCCAGATATTCATATGTGTTCCACGATTATGTATTGGTTTATGTATCAATTGGAGGTATTCCATAATATACGGTGAAGCATCTTCATAAAAGGCATCCACAAATTCACTAATAGCTACCTTTTCATCATAGGAAGGGTCCCATAAAAGTTTTGCATTTAAGTATGCACTCAATTCATTAAATTCACCATGCAAAGTTGTATATGTATCCTGCTCAAAAATACCTGTAACATTATGGTTTACAAAAAATCGGATATTAGGTCCTCGAACTTCAAGGTTTGGGAATGGGACAAGATAATGACTGAAAGATGTTACATAATCCCACACCCATAGGCGATTACAAATTTTGGACCAACCTTCTACATCCTTTACAAAATCGCGATTTTGTTTTGACACACAGCTATCAAGAGGGTGAGCAAAACAACATTCGATACTGCACAAACGGATTACAACATTTGGTTCTGGACGCATATTTTTAGGAGGCTTTCTCGACCACTGATATGCTAATGTGTCTATAATTTTATCAGGGAACTCATCACGGACAGCACGTGCAACACTGTTTACGAGATATAACAAAGGTCCCATTTGTGATTCTTCTGCATTTGCCATTGCTGAACATTTATCGCACTGGCAAAAGTTATACCAGTCGTTTTGAGAAACCGAAAAAACTTTGGCTTCTGGATGTTCTCTCATCCATCTTTTAACTTCTTCTGTAACTAAACGAATGACTTCCTCATTTGTGCAACAAAGCTGTGTCCGCTCTTTAACTCGTTTCCCTTCTACCATAGAATAATATTCAGGATGCGAATCGAAGTATTTATCGGGGGGTAGAAGTGAATCAAACGTATGCACAAACCCATAATAAGTAATTTTCCCTCCATGTTTTTCTTCAAGCCGACATGTATTCCCGTTAGCACGATTTCGTGCACACCAATCCCCATCAATAAATCCGTCCATCGTGAATGGCTCACGATATTCTAAAGGTGGTATATAAATCTCATTTAACAAGGGTAAAGCTATCGTTTGCATCTTCGGGATTCGACTTACATTTGTAGCAAACCAACGACAACCAAGATGGTCTTCAAGTAAACCATAAACACCATATAATGTCCCACGAGGTTCACCACCAGCAATGATAATTTTATCCTCCATCACAATAATGTTGTATCCTTCCTCACCTAAATCATCCCAACTGATATTAATATTCAAATCATTTAATCGTTTATTTTTCCCAAGTATAATCTCCTTTCCTTTCATAGGCTCCGCATCAGTTATAATGGGAAGTTCAGCACCATTCATCTCTTTAATAAATCGTTGCAACTCTTCACTTGCATATTTTACGGATGGAATACAATTTTCGGGAATTACAATAACACATTGTGGTTCACCATTATGAGCAATCATAAAAAATTTTTCCATTACTGACGGTGCTTTCTTAGCACATCCAAAACCAAACAAAAGAAAGGAAACTCCAAGAATTATCAATATCTGCTTTAGTATTTGCATAACAATTTCTCCTTCATTTGTAAAGTGTAATTTTAATTACTCGAAATACTATTATATATTAGATTAATATAACCTATTTATAAGTTCTAATGTCAAAGTTATGAGTAATTACCGATATAAAATTAAACTAATTTTTGCCTTTGTATTTGTCTTCCATATCTTTACCCTTTCTGCATTAGGAATAGACCTTTTTAAAAGGGATAAAAAAGAACCAATAAAATTAGATATCCCCACTACATCAATACCAGTTTTATGGGCAAAGCCGTTAAAGAAAACAATAAAAATACTTGCAATTGCACCTCGATATACTTTTCTTGACTTTATGGAACTTGAGAAACGATTAGATTGTAGCATAAATCTCATTGCGACAGAGGACGCTTTACACCTTGGCTGTGACCCTCTTTGGGGTCAATGGTGCCTTGAAGATGAGAGGAATGAATCTTTGAGTAATAAGATTCAACGTGAATTAGAAAAAAAATGGGATTTGTTAATCATCAGTGGAATTGATTTAAACATATTGCCTAAAAACATTTATGAAATTATTATTCAAAAAGTTGCGGAAGGAAAATCCTTTCTCTTCATACCATTAACAGGTATTTCATCTACTCCACATCCAATATTTAACCTAATAGATATGTTAGATACTAATATGGACCCTGTTGCAAAATGGACTCAGTTATTTTCAGGGCAGGATGAAGAACTGACTAATATTGCAAAAATGATGTCCATAAAATGCGTTAATTATGAAAAAGGACGAATTACCTGTTTAGATAACTATATAATGAATGTAAATAACCATGTTCTCTTGCCTGATAAAGCCGTAATAGACAAACCAAATCACCTCGAAAACGCATGGGCAGGACTTATTTCTTTATTACTCTGGACTTGTAAGATTGAACAAAAAACAGAAATATTAAGCATCTCAGATGCTAAGCCAGCAGGACCAATTGAAGAAGAAATTCCTCCTGACCTATCTATGATGCTCATCCGTAATACGAATCAATCACTATTAGGACCTGGAACATACCCATTCTATATCGAAATAAACAAAGCAGAAAAAGGTAAATTTGACCACGTAAAAATCCAAATTCGCAGAGAAAATGATAATTACTACTTTCAACAATACGACTTCAAGTACATCATGAAAAAGAAGGGACACACATTCACCCAAATAGAGATACCTATTGGAGACGGAACATTTTTTATTGATGCATGGTTAATGAATAAAACAACGGTTATTAATTTTTTTACAAAAAAGTTTAAATTTACTTCCTGGCCTGAAATCGTAAGTATAGAAGCCGATAAAAAAGTGGTATATCCAAACGATAGTGTAAACTTAAAGGTTAAAATGTCTACTCACTTTTTAGAGAATAGGGAAGGAAGCATCGTTGTCCAAGCGATTGAAAATGGAATGAACCCATTAATCACCGAAGGTACTTTAATATCTGAACAGGTTCAATATATTACAGGGGAAGAAAAAGAAATTGTTATACCGATACGCTTCGCAGATGTAAAATGCAATTATATTAAATTATCCGTTTGGGGACTACCTTTTAAAGTAAGTTCATTAGGAAATAGTTATTCTTCTTTTTTCTCAAATAAATATATTTATCTACCTGTTCAAAAAAAGTTGCTCCCAAAAGAATGGAAAAATTTCATTGCAATAGAAAAAATTAACGAGTATAACCAGAGTCTCTACGGGAAAATATTTGAATACAATCTAAATTGTGGAGTATACCTTCCATGGAATCAATTTAAGGAGCCATACTCAAAATATTTAACACAACCATTTATCGTTCAGGTAGCAGAGGAATCTACCATAAAAGCAGGCTCTAAAAACCAACGTGAACCATGTATAAATGATGAAACCTATTTAGAAAAGTCTAAATCGGAAATAACTCACATATCAGAATCAGTCCTAATTCCTACACCCAAAGCCTTTTCATTAGGTCTGAATAATTGTTTAGTCCAATCAGAAGAAGCGGTTTGTTTTTGCGATAAATGTATCGATAAATATCTAAATCTATCTGAAAACATTGCCAATAATACAGAAAGAATAAGTTCCATTACAGGAAAAAATCACGATGAAATTAGAGAATATATACTGAATCAAGAATACCCATCTATTATCCTGACCAACTACCAAAAATTTATGTCTGAAAGTTTTTTGAATTATGAAAATGAATTAAAGAATCGATTAAAACTACTTTTCCCGAATGTCCCTATTGGTTTCCGCATATTCCCAGGTAAAGAATCTATAAGAGGAATTGATTTGTATACCACTATGTACTCTATGGATTGGCTTGCATTTAATCCCGACCCTTTCCTGTTTACATTTATCTCTTCACAAAGAGAACATAGAAAAAACTTCTGGACAACCATTGATTTTTCCGACCCAAGTCAAGCACCTGAAAAATTAACATGGGATTACTGGAATTCGTTATTAAACCAGGCTAATGGCGTATGGTTTATCTCTACATTTGAGACTATTCATAATTCATCACCAATAAAGTTATTAAATGAAAAAGGAGAAATTAATTATAAATTAGCCAGTTTATATAACGCTGTTATAAAAACAAAACAAGGATTAGGAGACTTCATACTTCAACTCAGTCCTGATATTGAGGATGAGATAGGAATATATTACTCAACTGAAAACTTATTTTTTACAAATTATGCACCAGAATTTGATTACAAGAAATCAGCAACAAATTTTATACGAATCTTAAACGGGGCAGGCTTTAATCCAATTGTAGTTACAAAAGACTCCTTATTGTCCTCGAAAAATGTAAAGGTTTTAATCCTACCATGCTTTCTTAACTTAACGGACTCTGACATAATAGTATTATCAGAATTTGCAAAAAAAGGAACTCTTATTGCAGATATAATTCCAGTTTCTAAGGATAACAACAACGATAAATGTAAGGAAATTATAAACAATGACTTCGTCTTATTAGGTGAAAGCCTCGCAAAAGATATAAAAGAAGAGCCAAAAGAAAAAATTGAAAAGATTATTGCCCTTATTACCGAAACTATTCAGGAAAAGGGAATAAAAAGTAGGTTCCTACCTGATAATAAATGGTTTGATGGTAAGTTTTTCTCTTTCGACAATTACAGAGTAATTGCGTGGTTACCTAACATAACTCCAATTGTCTTGTCCGAAGAATCTTCCATGAAGCAAGAGTTAATAAAAGAT
The DNA here is from genome assembly GCA_035361075.1 of Candidatus Hydrogenedens sp. NCBI lineage: Bacteria > Pseudomonadati > Candidatus Hydrogenedentota > Candidatus Hydrogenedentia > Candidatus Hydrogenedentales > Candidatus Hydrogenedentaceae > Candidatus Hydrogenedens > Candidatus Hydrogenedens sp. Next base: position 54,581 of record DAOSBX010000006.1, read on the forward strand.
ATGGAGATATTTGATGTTCTAAAGGAAGAAAAAACCAAAAAGATAAAAATAAATTCCAATATGAAAGAACCCCTTCTTTTAGTTAGCAATCCATATAAAATTGAAAATATAAATGTTCTTTTCCCAAAAATAATTAAAACTGGAAATAGAATCCCCATAAAATTACAAGTAAATGCTAAGACAAAAGAAGCAAACTACTTAAAACACTGGATATTTATTGAACTTAAAACAAATATTCATAAAGGTAAAACAGTATATAGTTCTCTTATTCAAACAGACCAGAAAGGAATAGGGGAGACCTACATACCAATCCCATTAAATCAACCCAATGGATGGTATTATATTTCCGCATGGGAAATAACATCAGGGATAAAAGAAGAACAACTCATTAAAATAGAAAAATAACCCATGGAATTACAACACACGAACTATTATTTGCAAAGGAATCATTTCATGGAATAGAATTACTCCCAACGTCAACATTTAGGAAGGAGGTGAAAAAGGTCAAAGTGAGTCTGGCTAATGTTAAGGGAAGTGCGGTGAAAATCCGTCGCAGACGCGCTGCTGTAACCGGGGACGAAAGTCACAAAAAGCCACTGCATTTGCGGGAAGGCGTGACAAGTAGACAGAGCCGGAAGCCAGAAGACCTACATTAGCAGGAATAATTTACTGTAACAACTCGCGGAAAGGTTGTTGCGGGAATGGCATTCTCCTTCTGTGAAAGCCAACCTGCCTACTTTTCCCACCTTAAATGAAACATAACAAAAACAATTTAACAGAAGGAGTAAAGTTTATGTGTATTAAGTGTTATGTATTGGTATTTGTTTCTTTTTATATGTTTGTATTTACGCTGGACGGGGTTTCAGAAAGAATCATACCCCTTGAAAATTTACCTCAACCCGCTTCTGGCTCTTATTTTGTAACATCAGCCCCACTAACTGATGGAACATTCCTAATTTGGAATGGCAATGAAATCTTTAAGCAAACGACACCTGCAAATGACAATTTCAGTTTAATCACCTCAGGTTATATTGGAGACCCAGGTTTTATAGCCATCTCACCAGATGGGAAAAAGGCAATTTTAGGACAAGGGTATTTAGGTAATCTCTACTTACTTGATTTAGACAATCCACAGGATTTCACACCAAGTTCAATTGTCGGCAATATTAGCCACTATTATGGTATTTTCCTTACAGAGGATTTGCTCCTACTTGATATAACAAAACCAGACTTTTCAGGAAGTGAAATACATGTTTTATCCGTGTTTACTAAAAATGTTGTTGACACAAAATTGATAGTCTCCAAACCACAACATCCTAATAAAGAAATGGTTATTGATAAGCCACCGTATGCATATTCTGCAACTCTTGCCATCGATAACGACTGGGTCTATATTATGGATGCTAATACCCGCGAATTAAGAAAATTCAACATACAGAACATTGTCAACGCTTATGAAGGTAATTACACACTTGACTGGGAAACAGACGGAACATTAATTGGAAATACAGGAATGTATTTCACAGGTGGTGTATCGGGTGTAACAAATGATGGATATTTAATAATAGGTGGTTCAGCAGGTTTCATGCTACCTGGAGGGATTCAGGAGGTAAATCCTACAACAGGGGAGATAATTAAGATTTGGGATCCTGCAAATAATCAGGGCTATTACTCTGCATTCTACAATTCATTCTCAGATACAATCCTAACAATTGTCAACAACAATGGATATTTAGTACTCAGAAACGAACAGGAGGAATGTCCTGACTGTATTCCCAAGAGAAAATCGTTCTACCGTACAGGGGAAGATATATGCCTTGACATTTTTGGTGAAAATCTACCACCAAATACGACATTTACATGGACTAAAGAAGGGGAGAGTCTGGACACAAATCCACGAGTATACGGTATTCACTGTCGGCATCTATTAATATACAATGCCCAAGTCGAAGATAGTGGAACTTACATCTGTTCCTACAACAGTGAGAAGAAAATCTTCAAAATCAAGGTTAACGTAACCGACCAACAATTATCTATTAAGAACAATTACTTATTGTTTCCCATTTTTATCTTCCTTGTTCTTACAGCAGTATCAAAAATAATCAGGGTGATAAACTAACATACATACAATCAAAAATTAAAGGAAGGAGAAAGTTTTCTTTCTTCTTCCTTATTTTTTTTATTCATAATGTAAAACATTATGAATTTTTGATAAAATTATATATATTTTTTTAATCCAATCCCCTTAATCATGGAGACAATGCAGTGAAAAGTTATGAAATACGAAAAAGTTTTTTAGATTTTTTCAGAGATAGAGGACATGTTATTGAAAAAAGTGACTCACTCATTCCTAAAAATGACCCAACGTTGCTCTTTACAAGTGCTGGAATGGTTCAATTCAAGCCTTATTACACTGGGGAAGTACCTGTTCCATATCGTAGAGCCTCCACCGTTCAAAAATGCTTAAGAGCGGGTGGAAAAGCAAATGATTTAGAAGAAGTGGGGAAAACTTCTCGTCACTTAACCTTTTTTGAAATGCTTGGCAACTTTTCTTTTGGTGATTATTTTAAGCGTGAAGCAATCCATTGGGCATGGGAATATTCAACACAAATCATGAAGATAAAACCCGAACAAATCTGGGTATCTGTATATGTAGAGGATGACGAGGCATTTAATATCTGGAATAAAGAGATTGGCGTTCCAGAAAAAAGAATCGTAAGAATGGGAGCAAAAGATAATTTTTGGGGACCTGCTGGTGATTCAGGGGCATGTGGTCCTTGTTCTGAACTTCTTTTTGATAAGGGCGAAGAAGTTGACCCTAATGCGACCCCAGAAAATGACCCACATGAGCGGTTCCTTGAGTTTTGGAATTTGGTTTTTCCTCAATATGACCAGCAACCCGATGGAACAAGGTTACCATTAAAGAATAGAGGAATTGATACAGGTATGGGACTGGAGCGAATGTGTCTACTGCTTCAAAATAAACCTACAGTTTTCGATACCGACGTACTTTTCCCAATTATCGAGGCAACACAACAAATTGCAGATTCTACATATAAAGGCAACCCCGTTCCTTTTCGGGTTATTGCAGACCACATTAGAGCATTGTCCTTTATGACTGCTGACGGAATTCTACCTGCAAATGAGGGGAGAGGTTACGTATGGAGAAGAATATTGAGACGAGCTGCACGCTTCGGCAGAGAGATTGGACTGACAAAACCGTTCTTATTCCAGATTTCAAAAGTTGTAGTAGAAAATATGGGAAAATACTATCCTGAGCTAATTGAAACCCAAACGCAAATTGAGAAAATCATTCACCTCGAAGAAGAACGATTTGGAAGTACTCTTGCAAGGGGAATGGATTTATTAAGAGAGCTGTTCGAAGACATGAATAGCAAAGGAGAAAAGCAAATAGCTGGAGACATTCTTTTTAAACTTCACGATACATACGGTTTTCCACTTGATATTGTTAAAGATATGGCAGAAGAACAAGGTTTTGAATTAGATGAAAAAGGTTATATAGACGCTAAAGAGAAACAACGCGAATTAACCCGCAAAACATGGGTAGGAAGTGGTCAACAAGAAATTTCTCCTATTTATCATCAAATTTTAACCCAATACGGCGAAACAGAATTTATAGGTTATCAACAACATACAAACGTTAGTACTATTGTAGCCATAATTAAGGAAAACAAAATTGTAGATGAAATACAAGAAGGGGAGGAAGCATACATTATTCTCAACAAAACCCCATTCTATGCAGAAAGTGGAGGACAGGTAGGTGATACGGGCTCTTTGACAGGGTTGGACGGGAAAACATTGATTGACATAACCGATACAAAAAAAGTGTTAGATAAATTATTTGTACACTATGGAAAAGTTATAAATGGTAATTTAAAAGTTGGACAGGAAGTGAATGCAATTATAAACATAAAAAGACGGCTTACCATACAAAACCATCACACCGCCACACATCTCCTTCAGGCAAGTTTGAGGGATATTTTAGGAGAACATGTCCATCAATGTGGTTCTTTAGTATCTGAAGAACGGTTACGTTTTGATTTTACCCATTTTGAAGCAGTAGGTTATGAACGACTTTTAGATATTGAAAAATGGGTCAATGAAAAAATACAGGCAGATTATGACGTTGAAATTTTATACCTTCCTATAGAAGAAGCTAAAAAATTGGGGGCTATGGCACTATTCGGAGAGAAATATGGAGACATTGTACGTGTTGTCAAAATTAACGAAATTAGTACCGAATTTTGTGGAGGATGCCATGTCCCAAAGACAGGTGTTATTGGAGGATTTAAAATCATATCAGAATCATCCGTCTCCGCAGGGGTTAGGAGAATAGAGGCTATATGTGGTGAGCCTTTTATACAATGGATACAAAAAACAGAACGAACAATAAAAGAGTTGGCAGAATCATTAAATACCACTCCTGAGCTACTATATGATAGAGTTTTTCAAATCATTGATGAAAATAAAAAAATAACAAAAGAATTAGAGAAATGGAAGCGTCAAGCTCTGTTAGGTGAGGGGAGAGATATATTGAAAAATCTTCGCACTATCGATGGCATAAATTACATCACCTTACAGATGGAGAATGAAGATATAGACCAGGCACGTTCCCTTGTAGACCACTTAAAAGATAAAATCAAATCAGGCATTGTAGTTATAGGAATAAAATATGAAGATAAAGCCACGTTTTGTGTCGGTGTAACAAAAGATTTAACGAATAGATTTAGTTCGTCAGAAATAGTAAATCAATTAGCCCAAATTGTAGGAGGTAAAGGTGGCGGTAGAAAAGATTTCGCCCAGGCAGGCGGTAAAAATATAGAAAAATTCAATGAGGCAATAGAAAATGTCCCTAAAATTATTAGCATCTATGCAAAACAAAATAAGTCTTAGTTTTGTTGCTATTATCTTATGTAACCTTGTACTGTTTCATATTTCCTTCAGCGAAACTTATGTATGTGCACATAGGGGAGACGTTAAAAATGCCCCAGAAAATACAATCCCAGCCTTTAAATCAGCAATAAAAAAAGGGGCACACATGATTGAGTTTGATGTAAGAATGACAAAAGATGGGCATTTAGTTCTAATGCACGATGCAACAGTAGACAGAACTACGAATGGGAGTGGTAAAGTCTCTGAACTTACAAGTGAAGAAATCTATAAGTTAGATGCAGGAATTAAATTCAATCCCTCTTTCGCAGGCACGAAAATACCTTCTATGGCAGAAGCAGTAAACGAAATACCTTATGGAACTCTTTGTAATGTTCACGTATATGGCGATGATTTTGTGACAGAAGTAGTTGCAATAACATTAAAACAAATGGGGCATTTAGGGCATTGCTTTATAGCATGTAATAATGAAGAACAAGTGCATTCCGCACGTAATAAAGTAGAAGACATAAAAACATGTTTAATACCAAAACCGAACGAGAAACGCAGTGATTTCATTGAAAGAGCAATTAAACTAAAAGTAAATTATGTGCAAATCAATATAGTTCAGGGGTTTGATGGATTAAAAGAAGATGTGGAAAAAGCACATAATAACAACATCAAGGTTAACTTTTTTAGTGCCCAAGATGAGCCAAACATCCGAAAACTTGCAGAAGCAGGTGTTGACTATATTCTTACAGATAATATCGATTTATGTTTTGAAGTATTAAAGAGTTATGGTACAAAACCGTTAATAATCGATAATGAAAAATCTAATAATAGTGCCCCTACTTTAGTGCCAACTCTCTCTTTTTTGAAATATTATCCTTTATATAAAATCAATGAAAAGTAAGAAGAGGTATTTAGTATGCCATATCCACAATTTGATAGGTTTAAGATTCATTTCAAGCCACTTAAAGAAAGAAAGGATAAAGTTTTTATTGAAAAAGACGCTGTTTATCCCGATAGCGACCCCAAAACACCATTAAATGAATTGTCATCAAAAATAATTAATCAAACCATTGACCGATTAATTAAAGCGAAGGAAGAAAACAAATCAAGAATGCTTGTTTTCGGAGCCCATACCATAAAAAATGGACTATCACCAGTAATTATGTGGCTATTAGAACATAACTGGGTTACTCACATCGCAACAAACGGTGCAGGTATCATCCATGATTGGGAATTTAGCTATCAAGGGCATAGTAGTGAAGACGTTAGAACAAATGTTAGTAGGGGAGAGTTCGGTATCTGGCAGGAAACTGGTTTTTTATTGAACCTATCTATTGTTGTTGGTGCATGCGAAGGTAAAGGTTATGGTGAGTCTGTAGGGGCATTTGTTGAAAACGAAGGATTATATATTCCATCAAAAGAAGAATTAAAAGCAATAATTTTAAATAATATTGATAGAAATCCTGATATTTGTGCTTCCGCATCAGACCTCTTATCAAAAATAAACGAGTTCTCAATCCAATCAGGTTTCATGAAAATACCTCATCAATATAAAAAATACGGCTTACAGGCATGTGCTTATCGGTTAAATATACCTTTTACTGCCCATCCTATGATTGGTCATGATATTATATATACTCACCCTATGAATACCTGCTCTGCTATTGGTAGAGCATCTCAAAGAGATTTTCTTACTTTTGCTCATTCCGTATCTAATTTAGAAAATGGGGTCTATTTAAGTATTGGTTCAGCGGTTATGTCACCAATGGTATTTGAAAAATCCCTTTCTATGTCTCAAAATGTTTCTATTCAAAAAGGTAAACCAATAACAAATCATTTCATTGTTGTTGTAGATTTACAAGAATCAAAATGGGATTGGTCTCAAGGTGAACCACCTATGGACAGACCCGAATACTATCTCAGATTCAATAAATCCTTCTCAAGAATGGGGGGGACCTTCCGCTATTTAACCATGGATAATCGCGATTTCCTACTTCATTTAGTTCATAAACTGAAAGAAAAATAGAAAATTCTTATTTCTGAAAACAGACAATGTCGATTAAGTACAAAACGTATTTAAATTGAGCATGATTTTTTATAATCCAAAAATATAAAAAATAAACCATAACAAACATTATAATATTTGTAAGTAATTGTTATCAAGTAGTTTATAATAATAATATAATATTATTATTTATATATTATATTGACATAAATAGGAATTTATAAAGAATGTCATGTTTTATTTAATTTGTTATAAATGAAACATAATATATATTATCAGACATTATTTATACCATAAAAATTAACATTTTATCATTCTTTTTCTCTTTAATCTTGGTCCTTTCCCATCCTCTCTTTAATTTTGTCTATAATCTCCGATGTTTTATCTGTCATTTCGTTCATAATATTTTCAATTTGTTTTTCATAACTTTTTATTTTCTCTTTTTGTTTTTCTAATTCTACCAAATATTCATAGGCAATTCTTAAAGCAAACATTTGAGTTCTTGTTAATTTATAATACGTTTTTAACTCCTCCATTCTATTTTCAATAGTTTTAATAAGCTCATTTGTTTTTTCTATATTTTTATAAACTGGAATTTCCACATCATTGTTATATATCTTTACTTTTATTAAATCTTCTTTCATATTAGTCTTTGAACTCCATCTCTAAAGTCTTTAAGATTCCGTCTATATTATTCAATTTTAATATAATATCTTTACAATGGTCAAAAATTAACTGTAATTCTTCATTTTTTTGAGAAAGTTGGTCAAGATTCGTTTTAAGTACATTTATTTCACTTTTAGCAGACCATAGGTTTTTCATCAAATCGGCATATTTTGATTGTAAATCTTCATAATCACGTAAAAGTAAATCAATTAGAGATGCAAGGTCAGAAAAATTATTGTAAAAATTATTTATAGAATCTTCTAAGGACATAAAAAATTAACGAATTTGAGCGTTTAATTTACTTTCTAACTGTTGTATTATTGTCTGCATTAATTGGTCAATTTCATTGTCAGTTAGTGTTCGTTCATCACTACAAAAGGTAAAACCTAATGCAATACTCTTTTTGCCTTGCGGTACCTGTTCACCCATATAAACATCAAAAATTTCTACTTTTCTTAATATCCCCTCCCCTACCGATTTAACAGTATTGATTATTTCTGAAGAAGATAAAGAACGGTCAACTAAAATTGCCAAATCACGGGATGTTGACGGAAACTCTGACACTGGTTTATATATCTTTCTTTTGGATGGAACCATAAATAATTTATCTAAACAAAATTCTGCAATATATGTATTCTCATTTATTTCAAGTTCGTGAGCAATTTTAGGGTTGATTTTACCTAAATGCCCTACATCCTCATTCTGAATAATATATTTCAATGCTTGTCCTGGATGAAAAATAGGAAAATCTGTTCTTTCAATACGATATGTTAAACATAATTCATTAAAAATGTCGTCAAAAATACCCTTTAAATCATAAAAATCATATAATTTGCGGTTTTGAAAACACCATAGACGGGGTTGAGCCATTCCAGATAATAAAATAGATAACATTTGTGGCTCTTTGGGTAATAGTTCATTTTCATGTGGTAAGAATACGGGACCTATCTCAAATACTGATAAACTCTCTTCTAAATGATTTTTCTGAGCAGTTAGTAGTAAATTAGGAATAATAGAGGTTCTAATAGTTGATAAATTTTTAGATAATGGATTTTGTAGTTCTATCATATTTAAATAATAGTCAGGAAATTTTAACTGAATCATGAGTTCAGGGTTTGAAAATGTCCAAGAAAAGCATTCCGTTAAACCTTTATGAACCAAAAGTGTCCTTATTTCATGTATTTTCTTAAAAGTAATATCAAATACTGCATCTGATTGCCGTATCTTAGGTAATGTGCTTGGAATTATGTCATACCCATAAAATCTTGCTATTTCCTCAATAAGGTCTTCTTCACGGGAAACATCATGTCGCCATGTTGGGACTTTTAGTTCGATTTTTTCATTAGTTTCACTTATTTTTTCAAAACCCAGGTCAATTAGTGTTGTCTTCTGATATTCCTTATCTATATCAACACCTAACCTTTTTTGGGTTTTTATATATCGAAGTCCAACTGATTTTTTTACTATCTTCTTTGGGTATTCGTCTAATATACCTTTTAATATTTCACCACCTGCCAAATCTTGTATAAGTTCTGAAGCTCTATCAATAGCCCAAATTACCATTTCGGGGTCTGCACCTCGTTGAAAATGTTGTGCCGCTTCTGTAAGAAGATTATGAGCACGAGCAGTTTTTCTTATGGACACAGGGTCAAAATAGGCACTTTCTAAAAATACATCGACTGTATTATCATCCACTTCACTGTCTGCACCTCCCATTATTCCTGCTAATGCTTGTGGATTATGAGCGTCTGCAATAACCATTTGAGAGGAATTTAATTGCCTTAACTCTCCATCCAAAGTCCGTATGGATTCATTATCTTTTGCAAGTCTAACAACTATTCGTCTTTCACTAAGTTTGTTTAAGTCAAAAGCATGTAGGGGATGTCCCGTTTCCAATAATACAAAGTTTGTTATGTCTACTACATTATTAATAGGTCTTTGTCCTGCACTTGTCAGTTTTCGAACTAACCAATCTGGAGAAGGTGCTATCTTTACATTTCTGATAACTCTTCCTGCATATCTCGGGCAAATATCGGGACATTCAATTGTTACACTTGAAACAGTTTTTACATCAATATCCGTTTCTCTTATATTTAACTTTGGTCGATTTACGGGAATTTTGTAATAGGCTGATAATTCCCGAGCCAAACCTAAATAACTTGCCCAGTCTCCCCTATTTGGGGTTACTTCTATTTCAAAAATGACATCATCTAACCCCAAAACTTTTTTAATATCCTCGCCAATAGGAGCAGTACTATCTAAAATAAGAAGTCCTTCCGAATCCTCCTCTATTTTAAGTTCTGCTCCTGAACACATCATTCCAAAAGATTCAACCCCTCTCATTTTCCGTCGTGTAATCTTAAAGCCTCCTGGCAAGACCGCACCATCTATGGCGGTAGGGACTTTATCCCCTACCTTCATATTTTTAGCACCACAGATAATTTGCAATGGTTCTCCTTTTCCTATGTCGGTTTTACAGACAACTAACTTATCTGCTTGTGGATGAGGTTGTATATCAAGAATCTTACCAACAAATACATTTTCAATTTCTTTGCCTGGTTCCTCAATACTCTCAATCTCCAAACCGAGCATGGTCATTTGCTCCGCTAATTCTTTGGGACTAACAGGGAAATCACAATATTCTTTTAACCATTTTAATGAGACTTTCATACTAAAATTGCTCCAAAACTTTCAGGTTATTGTCAAACAATAAATTTATCGAAGGAATGGCATATTTCAACATTGCCATTCTATCTATTCCGAAACCAAATGCATACCCCTGATATTTCTCATTATCATAGCCTGCATATTCAAAAACTTTTGGATGCACCATTCCACAACCCAAGATTTCAAGCCAACCACTATTTTTGCAAACCCTGCATCCTTTACCTTTACAAACAGTGCAGGATATATCCATTTCTGCGGAAGGCTCGGTAAATGGGAAATAATGTGGTCTAAATCTTACCGCTGTGTCCTCACCAAAGAACTTACGTACAAAATACATAAGAGAACCTTTTAAATCTGCAAATGTAATGTCCTCATCCACTAAAAGCCCTTCCATTTGATTGAACATTGGGCTATGACTCGCATCGTTGTCTACCCGATACACCCTTCCAGGAACAACTACCGCAACTGGTGGCTTCGTCTTTTCCATTACTCGCATTTGTACAGGAGATGTATGTGTCCTTAACACAACACCTTTCTTAACGTAGAATGTATCATGAACATCACGGGCAGGATGGTCTTCTGGGGTATTTAAACTTTCAAAATTGTAATACTCTGTTTCAACTTCTGGGCCACTGGCAACTTGAAACCCCATCTGCACAAATATACCAACAATTTCATTCATTACCTGATTGATAACATGCATGTGTCCCCTACCAATTGTTCTACCAGGCAGGGTAATGTCTATTTGTTCTTGTTCAATTTTTCGTTGTAACTCTTTTTCTAACAATACATTATGTTGATTTTCAATAGCCTCAGTAAGTATCTTTTTTACCTCATTAGCAACACTCCCTATTTTAGGTCGCTCTTCGGGGGGGATACTACCCAATTGCTTTAATACTTCTGTTATTTTTCCTTTTTTTCCAAGAAATTCGACTCGTATTTGTTCGAGTGCTTCTGTTGAATCTGCTGTTTTTATTTTTTGTAGTGCTGTTGCTTTAACTTGTTCCAGTTCATTTATCATTTTTCATTTCCTATAAAACTGTTTTTTATCTATCCAAATATGGCTCTACCTAAACGAATTTCTGTAGCACCTTCTTCTATGGCTATCTCATAATCATCACTCATACCCATAGAGAGAGTTTCTAATTTGTATTTATCTCCTATATCCTTTAACTTACTGAAAATGTTACGTAATGTCTTTTCATCTGCGTTCAATGGGGCTATGGTCATCAAACCTCGTATGATTAATGTATGATATGAACTTATTTTATCAAATATATCCTCAAAATCTGATACCCGAAAACCGTGTTTTGTATCTTCACCCGAAATGTTTAGCTGTATTAAGATAGGAACTTCAGTAATGCCTCTTTCCATCGCCTTTTTATGTAATGTTTCAGCTACTTCTATTCGGTCTACAGAATCAATATATTTACAACAATCTAATATACTTGGTATTTTTCTTCTCTGAATAGTGCCTATCATATGCCATTGAATTTCATTAGAAAGTTGTTTGGCTTTTTCTGAAAGGAGTTCTACCCTATTTTCTCCAAAATGTTGTATCCCCATTCCATATACTGTTTGGATGTCATCTATATCTGCTGTCTTTGTTACTGCGACAATAGTAATTTCATTTTTATTTGTTTTACGTTTTGACTTTGCTTTTTCTATCTTTTCTCTTATTATTTCTAAATTACACCTTATATTTTCATATTTCATACTGGTCATAAATTTGTTTTTATCCCTCATTTGGGATTTGTTCTGGCATACCCTGACAACGGTCACCTTCTGCTTTACGAAGAACTGCCTTCTTTTCAGAAACGGTTAGCGGTAACTTTGCTTCCTGTTTTATGCTTATTATCAAGTCCGATGCTTCATCAAAATTACTTGGACTTTCCCACCGTGCTTTATCAAGAACAGCAATAGATTCAAGATATCTTCCTTCATTATATAAGTCCATTGCATCCATTAGAAGAAGTCGATACATCCCATAAGGGTCATCTTCTTCATTAACTAACTTATTCCAAATTTCCTTTGCTTTATCTTTGTAACTTTTTGCCTCTTCTAATTTTGCTTGCTTTTCACTCGGGTTGTTTATTGCTTCCGCTTCTTTTATTATTTCCTGTGCCTTTTGTTCATAAATTTTCCCTTGATTCCTGAGAATAAAGCGTCCAGCAACGGGATTATCTGGAAATCTCTGTTTATAATCCTCCCAGCCTCTTAAAGCATCTTCATATTGCCCATTCAACTCTTGGCAGATGTATAACTGCCTTCTGACCCATCGTTCGTGGGGAACACGAACAGCCTCCGTTAGATAACGAACTGCATTCGGATAATCATTCATCTTATTTTTATAAATAGCAAAGCCGAGGTCGAAATACAACTTATAATCCCTGGGATTATGTCGTATTCCATTTTTTAAGAAATCAATTGCCAAATAATAAAAGGTCTCTTTTTCACCAACACATGCTTTATATTTTGGGCTCCATTTTTTCAATTGTTGGGGCGTATCGGTAAGTTTAGCAGTTGCATTATATGCAAGATGCCACGCACCAATAAGATAGGCTTCAACAAAATTGGGGTCTAATGCAACACAGGTTCTCATCAAAGGCACCATTCTATATAACAATCCTTGATGCCAATATCTGTCCACTTCTAACCAGATAAGGCTTGCTGCAATCTTTCGGAAACCGAAAAACAAATTGAATATGTTTACTCCACTTGCTTGAGCCTCTGCGTACCCAATTTCTCTGTTAAATTGAATTTTACCATCACGCAGACTTTTCAAAAATTCATTACGTAACTCTCCAAATTCCTTTGTTGATACTACCTGCCAAATGAGGGCATCATTTTCAATGTTTCCAATGATATTTGCAAAGTTTTCTTTTGCTGAGAGAGAAGCATCTATAGTGCTTTTTATAGTCTCGTTCTTAGAGAGGATGGGTAATGCTTTCTCGGATACATTCTCAAATAATTGCATATCCACATATTTGCTCGATTTGCTCTCCTCCTCGGAACTCTGGAAAAGTCTCTGCTGTGTGCCTACCGCAAGAACCCAACGATAAAAGGCTTCACACTCTCTCAAGTACTCAACTCTATTACCTTGAATTGAGCCTAATACAATAAAGGTTATAAATAAAATTAATAAAACAATATTTATGAGTTTATCATTCATAGTTATTTTCTACATTATACTTCACGTTTTCTGAAAATCCAGTATGCCAGAATATATCCACTTACAGCGTAGATTAATCCATACAACACCAATTGAGGAATTAATACATCTGTAGGTGGGTCGTTAGGTTGTGAATTAATAATTTGTGTTTTAAGGCTAAATCTTTGTAAGTCAGGGAGAATATTCCACAGCAGGTAAGCAATGTATCCAATAAGTGAGTCAAACCATTCTCCTGTTTGACCTGAACGATTGTATACATCTTTTAGATATTCTGTAAGGCTACCTGTTATATAAATAAAGAGTCCAGCAATTGTTGGTAAAACTGATGAACTTGCTGCACATGCTATTGCGAATGTTAGAGCGGATACAATAAGAAACTCAAAATAGGTTAAGAAAACAGACCATAATAACAATGTCGGAAGTATCCTTTGCTTAATATAAAGAGCAACGAAGAAGAGGCCTCCCATTAAGCAGAGATTCATAATAATAATTAATTGGGCACCTAAGAATTTCCCAAAAAGATACTGAAACCGACGTACAGGTTTTGAGAGGATGGTATAGATAACTCGATTCTCAATCTCTGAGGGGACAACAGATGCAGAAATGAAGATAGTTATCAATATTCCAAAAATAGATATTGTTGTTACACATATATCTTTAATTAATTTTAGGTCCATATCCGTAGTTACATCACCTACGGTTGCTTGATTAATAAATGATGTCATAAATGTAGCACCAAAAATAACCAACAAACTTAAAATTAAAAAACCTACTAACGTTTTGCGTCGGAGACCTTCTCTCCATGTGTAAATGGCGATAAACCATGGACCTTTTATAAAATCAATCAACATGTTCATTGTTTTTGCTCCGTTCTAATTTTGCAGTGTTAACAACACGAACAAATAGTTCTTCAAGGGTTTCTCTTCTTGGCGTTATACTTACTAATTGAAGTCCTACTGTTTTTCCCAATTCTATTGTATTGTAGAGTTCCTGGTCATCTTTAACCTTCAAATATATTCTATCTTCAAGGTTATCTACTACATCCCCTCCCCTATCTTTAATTTCTTGAATCCTTTCATCGGTTGCATTAGCAAATTCAAGGATACGTTCTTTTGAAATTAACAATTCATCTAATGTCCCTGAAACCCGTAGAATTCCGTTGTATAAAATACCCACCCGATTTGTAATCATCTCGACCTCTAATAATTCATGACTCGAAATAAACAATGTTTTACCTGCATCTCTCAAACGAGAAAGAATATCCCTTATCTCTTTCCGAGCAATAGGGTCCAACCCTGTGGTTGGTTCGTCTAATATTAATATTTGTGGGTCGCTAATGAGGGCTTGAGCCAAACCTATCCGTTGACGCATTCCTTTAGAATACCCTTTTAGCATTCGACGTCGTGCATGTTTCATGCCCACTATTTCTAAAACTTCATCAATACGTTTGTTTAATTCCTTCCCTGTTAAACCATAAAGTTGGCCGTAAAACTTTAAGATTTCCTCACCTCTTAAAAAATCTGGATAATAAGAACCCTCGGGAAGGTAACCAATATTCTTTTTAACTTGCGGGGAATAAATATCTTTTTTCCCCATGATTTTTATTTCACCTGATGTCGGAAAAATAAGACCTAATAAAAGCTTGATGGTTGTTGTTTTACCAGAACCGTTAGGTCCTAAGTAACCAAATATTTCAGAGGGGAAAACTTCTAAGTTTAATTGTGTTAAGGCAGAAACTTGTTCACCTCTGAAACCCGTATCATATACCTTTGTTAAATCTTTTGTTTGAATAACAGGTTCGGGATTTGACATAAAAACAGAAAACCTTTTTAATTATTTTAGCAGGGGTACAAAATAAATAATGATGTTAAATGATACTCTAAATACCCCTTTCTTTTCAAAAATAGACCATTGATGATTATATTAAAATATCAATTGAACGATGCTGATTTCTTATCCTCAGCCTTTCTGATTTCTTCTTCTAAAACCTCAGGATTAGGTAAATCATAGTCCCAATACTTTACAATTTTGCCATTATTTAAATAGACAAGTCGTGGTGGCTCTTTTCCAATAAGACTAAAAAACAAACGAACTTTATCCCCAAGTGAATATATTGGGAAAATAGGCTGGATTTTAGTTATAAACTCTTCTTTCTCCTCCTGAGATTCTTCGAGACATAATGCAATAAGAGGTGGTAAATTTCCATATAAAACATATTGATTTAATTTTGGAGCCTCCTCTAAACAATGGTCACATCCAAAACTAACTAATGCTATTAGATAGTCACCTTCTCCTAAATTATATGTTTTGTTCTCTATTTCCAAAACCATCCCAGCATAAGGGCTGAGAGAGTCGCTCTTATTATTTTGTGTTTTTATCTTTTCCTGATTTAGTTTGTTAATACTGACAGACAAGGTAAGACCCCAAATAATCAAAAGGGGTATCACAAAACGTAGGCTATACTTCTTATCTTTGACTATTTCACCATGTTTCACACCAGTGAAACATAGAATAGTAAAAAAAATAAACATTAAATTTTTTAAGACGGATGTCCCTGGACCAACTTCAATCCGTCCAAAACATCCACAGTCTTTTAAGTCGTTAAATATCCATCCATAAAGAATTAAACATGTAAAGATAAATAACAAGGCTAAATTAGCCCCCATTGAGAGTTTTCTATATGGAAATGCTAATAAAAACAATACCCCTATCGTAATTTCAATAAGTATTGTTACCACAGCAATAAAAGGTAGTAGTTCTTTATTGGTAATAACTCCATACGCATATATCTGCACACAAAACCGATTTATCTCTATAACTTTAAGTACTGCACTGGTTATAAATATAAGCCCTAAAATTATTTCTATATAACGCAAAAAATTATATTTATATATGTATGATTTAAGCATAGCCGTATAAAATCCTGTTTAAAATAACAACATCAGAATTCGCTTATAAATTCTTTGGGAGGGGGTCTTTTACTATTTTTGCTTCTTTTTCTTTGTCTTTTTCAGAGGTTGTGGACAAATACTGATATAAAGTATCGCCAAGTCCAAAGCCGACATAAGTCAACATAATAGGGAACAATACAATTGCAATTGAAGTAGTCATTGCATAATGAATAATTGCAATAACAAATGCAGTGATTGCTAAAGTAATAAATGCTGGTTTAGGTGAAAATATAAAATATTTTAATCGGTCTTTGGGATACCTTACAGAACTAACCATTAAAAGAGCTAGAATAACTGCTACTGGGCCTAATGCATAGAAAGCAAATGGTCCCAATTTATGAAGTTCAAGACGTGGTTCAAAATAATTAATAAACAGAACAAAAGCGGCTAATGTTCCTCCTGCGGCGGGAGACGGTAACCCTCGGAAAGAATCTCGAAATTCTACTTCATACGTGTTAAACCTTGCTAATCTCAAAGCAGCACATATTACATAAATGATGGCCATATATGAACCCGTTTTACCGATGATAGATTCAGCTCTTGGTGATATAGGTAGGTGAAATTCTGCTGGTAAATATGCCATAAATACCAATATCCCAGGGGCGACTCCAAATGTAATTAAGTCACTAAGACTGTCATACTGTTTTCCAAATTCGGAAACGCTGTTGGTTAACTTTGCAATTGTGCCATCGAGGGAATCAAAAATTATTGCTAACAATATAAAATATGAAGCTTTTTCAAATTCAGAGCCAATACTTGCAAAGATACTCGCTATCCCTAAGTAAAGGCTTATCGTCGTAAAAACGCTTGCCAGAACATTTATAGGTCTACGAGTTTCTTTTTTTACTCCATTTTTTTGTTTCTTCTTCTTTGGGTTCATCATAATTTGTTAAACTTTCCTATAATAGTGGCACCAGCATATACTTTATCATTTATTTTAACATATATTTTGACATTTTGCGGTAAGTATAGTTCTACTCTGGAACCAAACTTTATCATGCCAAATTTTTGACCTTTCTTTAGAAACATTCCTTCTTTTACAGGACATACAATTCTACGAGCAATTTTCCCTGCAATCTGTCGAATAGTAATATACCCTTCTGATGTTTCTAAAAAGATAGCATTAGACTCATTCAAATCTGAAGCCTGACTTTTCATGGCATTCATAAATCTTCCTTCTTTATAACGTATCTTTTTAATAACTCCGTCAAAAGGAACACGGTTTACATGGGCATTAAAAATAGACATAAAAATGGCTACCCTTAAACATTTGCCATCATAATATTCTGTATTTTCGATTTCTTTAATTTCTACGACAGTCCCATCAGCAGGGGAAATAAATTCATTGTCGGCTGATACGATACTTCTTGGAAAATCTCTAAAAAAAGATAGTATAAAGCCTGAAATTATAATCAAAATTACTCCGATAATAAATAAAGGCTTATACGCTATATATCCAAGATATAAAAGTGAGCATCCAATAAGGAAACAAGGGATATAATATTTGGCTCCAACAATCCATGCATTAATTGTATTATTCAAAAGATGCCCCTTTCTTTTAAGCTTAGATATTTTCCATCACCAAAAATGATGTGGTCTAACAGTTGAATTCCTAAAATGTTTCCAGCGTCTACAAGTTGTTTTGTTATGTCTATGTCTGCTTGACTCGGTTCTACATCCCCAGAAGGATGATTATGAGTCACAATAACATTAGAAGCACCTATCCGCACCGCGTCACGAAAAACATCTGACGGGTTTGCTATAGTATTATCTAACCCACCATGTGACACTTCTACAACTTTTAAGACATCATTCCTTATATTTAACAAAATACACTTAAAATGTTCTGTTTCGTAATTTTTATATTCATTCATTAATAAATGTGCAACATCCTCAGGCTTTTTGATTCGTTGCACAGGTCCACGTTGATACTCAACAAGTCTTTTTCCTAATTCTAATGCTGCTTTCAATTCTATAGCCTTTACTTTCCCAATGCCCTTTACTTTTGTTGTTATTTCTTCAATAGATGCTTGAGAGAGTTTTTGTAAATTCCCAAAGGTATTTATTACCGCCTCTGCAAGTGCAACTGCACTTAATTCTCGTGTACCTGTTCGAAAAAGAACTGCGATTAACTCCGCATCTTTCAAAGCTTTCGGTCCTAAACGCGCTAAACGTTCACGCGGTCTTTCCTCTAACGGCATATCTCGGATAGTTTTGCTGTAATGAAATGATTCTTTTTCCATAATTACTTAGAACCTGTTTCTTTTAGTAATTCCATTTTCCTATAACAACCCTTGGTAGTGATTGCAGATCTAATAAAGTATTTATTTCTTCGTAATTATTAGTACTTAATAAATTCTCCACATTATCGTTTTGATTCTCTCCTATTTCCATTAAAAGATAACCACCTTTGTGTAGGTAATAAATACTTTCTTGAATTATATGCTTAATTATATCTAACCCATTATCCTTACTGAAAAGTGCTTTCGAGTCCTCAAAATCTTTTACCGTTGGCGGGAGTTTTTCACGGTCATTCTCTGAAATATAGGGTGGATTGGCAACAATAAGGTCATATTTTTCCTTCCGGTTCAAGGACTGAAATAAATCTGCAACGATAAAATAAATATTTACTTCATTCATTTTTGCATTGTCTTGTGCAAGTTCTACCGCCTCATGATTGATGTCAAGGGCAAAAATATTGGTTTCTTTTCTTATATTCTTGGCAATAGCAATCGAAATACACCCAGTCCCAGTGCAAAGTTCTAAAATTCTGACTTTATCCTTTCCACCTTTTTCTATGAGTTCTAATGATTTTTCTACAAGGAGTTCAGTTTCGGGTCGCGGAATGAAGATAGGTGGAGATGTTTTTATTTTTAGTCCAAAAAATTCAGTGAAGCCAAGAATATAGGCAAGTGGCTCGTGTTTTTTTCTACGTTGGACCCAATCTTCAACTATGGGTGGAATTTTTATGTTCTCCTTAATTTTTACTAATAGTTCTGCCCTGCTTATATTTAAGGACTGCGACAAAAGTAACTCTGCTTCAAATCGTGGATTATCAGAGATTGATGATAACTCGTCTGTAATTTTTTTTAAACTTTCCCAGAGGGGAGTCATGATAATTTTTATTTGGTAGTAGAGATTTCAGTTTCTGTTATTTGAGCAAGTCGTTCTGCCTGGTCCGCAGCGACAAGTGCATCAATAATGGGTTGCAGTTCACCATCTAAAATTTGGTCAAGCGAATACAAAGTTAAGCCTATACGATGGTCTGTAACTCTATTTTGTGGAAAGTTATATGTTCGAATGCGTTCGCTACGGTCACCAGAACCCACCTGTATTCTTCGATGCTCTGACCTTGTAGTTTGTTCCTGATGAATTTTAATATCCAATAGTCGAGAACGTAGGACTTTCAATGCACGTGCTTTGTTTTTATGTTGTGACCTTTCATCTTGACACGTAACTACAATACCCGTCGGAATATGGGTAATACGGACTGCGGAATCAGTCGTGTTTACTCCCTGACCACCATGCCCAGAGGAGCGATACACATCAATATGCAAGTCTTTAGGGTCAATTTGAATATCTATTTCATCTGCTTCTGGAAGAACTGCTACTGTTACAGCGGAGGTATGAATACGACCTTGAGCCTCTGTTTCTGGGACACGTTGAACTCTATGAACGCCACCCTCATATTTTAACTGGCTGTAAACCCGAAATCCTGAAATTTGAAAACATATTTCTTTATATCCACCAAGTTCTGTCGGATGTTCATCTATAAGTTCAACTTTCCACCCTTTCTTTTCTGCAAATCGTGTATACATACGGTATAAATCGGCAACAAACAGTCCTGCCTCTTCCCCACCTGTTCCTGCTCTTATTTCAATAATTGTATTTTTTTCATCATTCGGGTCTTTAGGTAATAATAAAATTCGTAATTTTTTCTCTAATTCTACTAATTGCTCCTGCAAACTATTCTTTTCTTCCTGGGCAAGTGAAATTAATTCTGGGTCTGTTTCTTCTCTTAATATTTCCTCGGCATGATTAAGGCTTTTTTCACATGATTCATACTGTTGAAAACTTGTTACAATTTCTTCCATCTCTTTTTGAGCACGAACAAGTCGCCTATAGGCTTCTGGGTCGCTTACTATTTCAGGTAAAGCCATTTTCTCATGAAGCCGTTCATATTCTTCATTGATGGCGCGTAATTTATCGCGCAAAATGGTATCCATATTATATAGGGGGGCTATCTTTAATTAGATTGGGGTTTTTGTGCTGACTTTTTAGCATATTTCTTTTGAAATCTCTCTACTCTTCCTTCACTATCAACAAATTTTTGTTTACCTGTGAAGAATGGATGACAATTTGAACATATTTCTACATTGATATTAGGTTTTGTGGCTCGTGTTTTAAATGTATTGCCACAAGCACATTTTACAGTTGCTTCAACATAATTAGGATGGATACCTTCTTTCACTTTTTAATCTCCTTTATTATATTTGGTTACCCCTCAAAAGAGAACATATTATACCATTATTATAACTATTTTATCAAAAGGTTGATATGACTAATATTCACCTAAAGCACCTTTGATGGCAAGATACTTATTCACTGCGTTTAAGTATGCTTTTACTGCCGCCTCAACAATATCCGTGCTTGAGCCATTACCCGTAATCTTTTTACCATTAAATTTTACGACCAATGTCGCTTCACCAATAGCATCTTTCCCCGGTGTTGTTGCACGAATATCGAATTGTTCTAATTGTCCCAACACCCCTGTAATTCGTTCAATTGCTTTACATGCAGCATCCACAGGACCATCTCCAATAGCAGTGTCCATAAATACTTCTTCACCTTTTCTCAATTTTACTAAGGCTGTATAAGGGTCATGTCCCGCTGTTCGTACTTGCTCTAAATGATATGTTTCAATCTGCTCTTGTTGTAGTGAAACAATTAACAACAATATATCTTCATCATATATTTCTTTCTTCCGCTCAGCCAACACCATAAATTTTTCATACAGTTTATCTAATTCTTCCTTGCTTAAATTATAGCCCAGTTCTTCACAACGTTTTGCCAGTCCTGCCCTACCAGAATGTTTGCCCAAAACAAGGGTTGAACGGACATTACCAATTAATTCTGGTGTTATTATTTCATACGTTTTCGTATTTGCAATTACACCATGTTGGTGTATCCCCGATTCATGAGCAAAGGCATTCCGTCCCACAATGGGTTTATTATATGGCACTTTTAAACCTGTTAATTTTGATAACAAATTGCTGGACGGCATAATCTCTGTGGTAATGATATTACATGTGTATGGGTAAATGTCGTGCCGTGTATGTATAATCATTACTAACTCTTCCATAGAGGTATTACCAGCTCTTTCGCCGATACCGTTTACTGTGCATTCAATTTGACGTGCCCCACCTTCTAATGCTGCTAAAGCATTTGATACCGCTAAACCTAAGTCATTGTGATTATGACATGAAAAAATAACATGCTCAGGAGGTTGGACTTTTTCTATAACATAGGCGAACATCTCTTTTATCTCGTTCGGAGTTGTATAACCTACGGTGTCTGGTAGATTTATAACATCTGCACCCGCATCTATTGCCGTTTTTGCCAAATCCACTAAAAAATCCCAACGTGAACGGGTAGCATCTTCTGCTGAAAATTCAACCCTTTGTATGGCACTCTTCGAAAGTTTCACTGCTTCCTTTGCTCTTTGCAAAACTTCCTTCGGTGTCATCTTTAGCTTATATTCCATGTGTATTTCAGAACTCGCAATAAAGGTATGGAGTGTCGGTTTTTCTGCATGCTTCAAAGCATCTATTGCACATTTAATATCTGCATCAAGTGCCCTTGCAAGTGCAGCTACACGACATTTTTTTATTGCACCTGCTATTTTTTGAACTGATTCAAATTCCTGTTTCGACGCTATTGGAAATCCTGCTTCTATGGTATCTACACCCAGCTTTTCCAGTTGCAATGCCATTTGATACTTTTCTTGAGCATTCATACTGGCACCAGGTGATTGTTCACCATCTCTTAATGTTGTGTCAAAAACTTCAAATTTAATACTCATATAACAAATCTCCGATTTTGTTTCAGGTAGGTTCGAAAGCTAACAAGTAATTATTATAACATAAAAATTTTTGTTTATTAAATTAATAATTTTATAATAAATGCTAAATTTATAAACTTATATCAGGATAAAATTATTCCTTGTTTTTTTGATAAATAGCAATATTTCTCTTAAATCCATTAAATTCTATCCTTTTGATTGGTAATTCCGAAAATAATTCAATGAATTCATGTTCACCAATTTTATATAAATCTTTTTCTTTAAGGCATGTTGCTAAATTACAATCATAGTTTGTTTTTATCTTTCGTTTTTTATTCCAAGGGCAAACTCTCTGACAAATATCACAACCAAAAATAGTAGTTTTTATTTTGCTTTTGATAATGTCAGGTATTTCACTCTTATTTTCAATAGTATGATATGATATACATTTGTTACAGTCTAAAATCCCTTCTCTGTGGATAGCTTGCGTAGGGCATGCTTCAATACAAATAGAACAATTTCCACATTCATAGGTTACTATTGGGTCAGGCTTTAACTTAATATTCGTTGCCAATATCCCAATTAAAAACCACGAACCTAATTCAGGATTAATGATAAGTGTATTCTTACCCTGCCATCCTAATCCAGCACGAATAGCCCACGATTTTTCATGTATCGGTCCTGTATCAACTGATATTTTATACTCAAACCTATCTACAATAGTTGATATAAAAGTTGCCAAATTGTTTAATTTACTTTTTATATCTTCATGATAATCTTTTGTGTGAGCGTATAGTGCAATTTGAGAAATATCACAGTTATGATAATAATCCTTCCCCACAACAATAACTGATTCGGCATTAGGATACCATCTTTTTATTTCCGCCCTTATGTCAACACTTTTTTCAAACCATGACATTTGTGCATGATAACCAAAGCTCACCCATTTTCTTAAATGCTCAACAGTATTTACCTCATTAACCATTGCAATACCACACAAATCTAATTCCAAATGTTTTGCTTTTAACTTAATAATTTCTTCGAGAGGTTTCTGAAATTCATTAGTTCTTGGGGTCATATATGCTCCAAAAATAGCTATATGGAAACAATTAGGCTGTATCTATTGTTTTATTGTTATAAAATGGATTATTTAAATTATGAAACCTATATTAATTTACGATGATTCTTGTGAATTATGTAATAATCTCGTTAAGTATTTAAATAAAAAAGACAATCAGTTATCCACAAAAATTGAGTTATTAGAATCATCAAAATTAAGAAGTCACTCAACTCGTATTTTAACTAATAAAGATAATGTTAATAAATCCATTCACTTTATTGTAGATAACAATACTATTCTGACACAGATACCTGCAATTCAAAAAATATGTAGCACAGTGGGTATATTTCCTTTTTTCTCTTCTATCAAATCACCTTTTTTGATTGCAATACTTAATGTATTTTATCGTGGAGTTGCATATTTTAGAAAAACACATGTAATAAGTTTATTGGGACGTCTATTGTTTAGGGTTTTAAGATAATATTGTAGTTTTTCATAATTTTTTTTATAATACTCCCGTTATAATTACCTTCCAATGTTTTCAATTTACAAGGAGAAGTATTATGGACTTAAAAAAATTACCTACCTATCCATATTGTTTTGTTTGTGGAACAAAAAACGTATCGGGTCTACAATCTCAATTCTTTATAGATGGTGAATATACGTTATTACCAGTAAAATTTACAGATAAACACACTGGGTACCCTGGTTATGCACATGGAGGAGTTGTATCCTCAGCTATTGACGAAACGATGGCGTGGTCTTCAGCACGTCACTTCAAACGAATGTGTGTTACTGCAGAATTTACAGTCCGATTTTTAAAAAGAGTTCCTTTAAATAAAGACCTACTTGTCAAAACATGGATAGTAAAAGGGCATCGACTTTTAGCATATACAGAAGGTGTTTTAATAGATATCGAAAATAACGAAATATATGTCAAAGCCTCTGGAAAATTTATGCCAATCACAGAAGATGAAACACAGATGGTAGATGAATTTTTATGTTATGATGAAAATACAGAAAGAGTATTCCTTTAACTAATAGAAAAGTGGAATCAAAATGAAACCGAGAATAAAACCGATTATATGGGACAATCGCAAATTAAAAATTATAGACCAAACCTTACTTCCAAACACCCTTGAATATATAGAAATTGAAACAATAAGTGATGCAGAAGTAGCTATAAAACAATTAAAAATTCGCGGGGCACCTGCATTAGGTATTTTTGCTGGATTTACACTTTTTTCAATTCTATATCACCAAAATCCAAAAAGTGCAGAAGAAGCTTTAGCAATACTGTTTCCATTAGCGGATAAGATAAAAAAAACAAGGCCAACTGCTGTCAATCTATTTTGGGCAACCGATAGAATGTTAAAATGTGCAGAATTTCATAAAGAACAAGACATCAATGAATTTATGGCAATATTAGAACAGGAGGCATTAAGCATATATGAAGAAGAGACAAACGCCTGTAAACAAATTGGTATAAATGGAAACACATTAATTGAAAACCATGCCAATATATTGACCCATTGTAATGCGGGTGCACTTGCCACAGGCGAGTATGGGACTGCTCTATCCCCTATTTACATTGCTTTTGAAAATGGAAAGGATGTTCATGTCTATGCCGATGAGACACGACCTCTACTCCAAGGGGCACGACTTACAGCATGGGAACTACACTATTCAGGAGTTCCAGTCACTCTTATTTGCGATAATATGGCAGGACAAGTTATGAAAGAGAAAAAAGTTGATTTAGTTATTGTCGGTGCAGACCGCATTGCTAAAAATGGTGATACCGCTAATAAGATAGGAACATATTCCCTTTCAATTTTAGCCAAACATCACAATATTCCTTTCTATGTATCTGCTCCTATATCAACTTTTGATTTAAATATTTCTAATGGTTCACAAATACCAATAGAACAACGTGACGCAAAAGAGATTTATCTATGGAAAAACGAGATAATTGCACCCCAAAATATCCAATTTTACAATCCCGCTTTTGATGTTACGCCCGCAGAGAATATAACTGCATTTATAACAGAAAAAGGACTAATATATCCGCCCTTTGAAGAGAATATCGCAAAAACAATAAATATTTTGTAGATATGCTAAGTTAGTTAGGGTATAATGTATCAAGGTGGTTATATGACAAGTAAAAAAACAGTTTTTGCTACAATTGGTTTCGTTTCAAGTTTGACCTCCCTTACAACAATTACAATACCTGCCTTGAGTTGTATATTGGTTATTATTGGCTTTATATTTGCACTACTTGGCAAAGGCGGTATTCATAAGGGGATGACAATCGCCAGCATTGGAATGTGTCTATTTGCATTTATTTTTGATATGATTTATTTGTATATTGTCCTAATAGGAAAAGCATAAGAACCATCAGTTTTAAATTAATTTTTTTATGGATTAAAGGTTAATGTTCTTGTTATAATATGAGAGGATTTATATAAATAAATATTATTGACATTAATTTAAATTATGAATAAAACAAAAATAAGAAAAAGGATAACATGGAGATTGAACAAAGAGCATTATCTGAAATAGAAAATGTTGTTGCCATAGACGGACCTGCTGGTGCAGGAAAAAGTACCGTTGCTCGCCTTTCAGCGAAGGAATTAGGATTTCAATATTTAGACACTGGGGCGATGTATCGTGCAGCGACATGGTGGGCTTTAAATTCTAATGTCGATATAGACAATCCCAATGAAGTTGCAGAACATACTAAAAAAATGGAATTGGATTTAATACCATTTGAGGAAGGGTTAAAGGTTATAGTCGGTGGTATTGATATAACAAAAGAAATACGAACCCCTGAGATTACAAGATTTATCTATAAATTAGACGAAAATCCACAAGTAAGAGAACACCTCGTTTATCTTCAACAACTTTTCGCTATAAAATATTCAACTGTGGCTGAGGGCAGAGATATGGGCACAGTTGTTTTTCCCAAAGCCAAATGTAAAATTTATATGGACGCAAATCAAGAGGTTCGTGCACACCGAAGACAAAAAGAATTAGAGAAACGGGGAATTTTTATTTCCATCGACAAATTGTTAGAAGAAATTGCAGAGCGAGACCGCCGTAACATGGAGAGGGAACATTCCCCTTTGCGTAAAGCCGATGATGCTGTCTACTTAGACACATCTAATTTAACAATTGAGGAGGCAACCAATTACGTTGTCCGTTTAGCACGAGAACGATTAATACAATGAACAGTCTTGAACAAAATATTGTTTGGAAAATAAACGAATGGAATCACGAAAAGGTTCAAGAGATTTCGAACCAATTAGAGATTCCACCAATTATAGCTCATCTTTTGATTAACCGTGGTATTGATACACCAACTAAAGCAGAGGAGTTTTTCAAACCATCCGTTAATCAAATTATATCTCCATTCTCTTTGAAGGGTATGGATAAAGCAGTCGAAAGAATTATTCAGGCTAAAGAAAAAAATGAAAAGATTTGGATTTTTGGTGATTACGATGTTGATGGTATTGCAGGAACTGCCATATTAACTCGTGGGTTAAAGCGATTCGGAATAAAAGAAGTTTATCCGATACTCCCTGAAAGAATATCAAATGGTTATGGTCTAACTCCTGAAATCGTTGAAGACGCTAAGATTAAATCTATAAATTTAATTATAACGGTAGATAATGGTATATCAACTATTCCAGCAAGTTTAAGGGCTGAAGAATTAGGGATAGACATTATAATAACCGACCATCATATGCCAGCAGAAGAATTACCGAAAGCAAAAAGCATTATTAACCCCCGTCTGGAAGAACCTGACCATCCGAGTATAAATCTATGCGGTGCAGGCGTAGCTTTTAAGCTGGCATTGGCTCTTAACGGTTCTCCCAATGACCTTGATTTAGTTGCCCTTGCGACAGTTGCTGATGTCATGCCATTAACAGGAGAGAACCGAACCTTAGTGGCTCTTGGATTAAAACATCTATCAAAATATAAGAGGACAGGACTCCGGGCTCTTGCAGAAATGTCAAACATATCATTGGATGATATGGATGTTGAAAAAATCTCTTATGGGTTGGCACCACGAATAAATGCAGCGGGTAGATTGGATAACGCATTTAAATCTTTAGAGTTATTGCTATGCGATGACGAACAAAAGGTTATGGCGTTGTCTCAAGAATTAATTGAAGCAAATGAAGAGCGAAAAAATATAGAAACAGAAATCCTTAAAGACGCAATTTCAGAAATAGACGCATGTGTAGGAAAGGATGCCCATGCCATTGTCCTAACCAGAAAAAATTGGCATCAAGGCATCATTGGACTTGTCGCAAGTCGCCTTGCCAATCGGTATTCTGTGCCAGTGGCTCTCATTACAGTAGATGATAAGGGTATTGCCAAGGGGTCTATAAGAAGTATTTACGGAATTGATATTATACAGGTGTTAAATCAATGTAGACATGTCTTAGAACAATATGGTGGCCATAAATTAGCAGCAGGATTTACCCTACTTGAAGAAAATATTCCTATCTTTACAGAACTTGTAAAAGAGTTGATTGCACAAGAACGTAAAAAAGAAAAAGAATTGTTAGTGTTAGAAATCGATAGTATATTAAATTTTTCTCAGATTGATTCTCCTTTTCTTCAATACTTACAACGGTTTGAACCAACGGGGTACGGAAATTCGCCTCCCCTATTTTGTACTACAAAAGTTGAAGTTATCCCTCATACCGTTCAAATTTTTAAAGACTTACACATTCGTATGGCTTTGAAACAAGATAACAAAATATTTTATGGCACGGGATATTTCCTTGCAGAACGTTTCTTTAGAGAAACCTCCACAAAATTTTTAGATATTGTTTATACACCTAAAATATCTACATCTAAAATTTATGGCGGTTGTCAATTGATTATCAAAGATTTCAAACCGTCCGAATAAATATTTGATTGATATAATTATTTTAATTATAATAATAATAGTATGTAATTTAGATTAAAAAGAAATTGTTTTTTTGTAAAAACAGTTCAATTAAGTAACGTTTATATAAAATAAAGTGTAATTTATGATATTATATTAAATGAATGGAGAAAGATAATGGACAAATATAAGATTTTAGTTGTGGATGATGAGCCTGATGTGGTCGAATTTTTGGAAAAAACCTTAAAAGGTGAGGGCTATCACGTAATTACTGCATACGATGGAATATCGGCTTTAGATTTAGTTTCAACAGAGAAACCCGATATTGTTTTATTAGATTTAATGATGCCAATGATGAGTGGTTATGAAGTATGTGAACAAATAAAATCTAATCCTCAAACACAAAATATACCTGTTATATGTGTAACCTCTGCTCATACACCTGATGCTCGTGCTCATAGTCTTCAAGTAGGAGCGTCGGATGTGATTACCAAACCATTTTACCCCAGCGAACTATTAGTCCGAATTAAACGGCATCTACAACCAAATAACTAATATTCATAATGCAGGGTATGTTTTCACAATGTTATTTGACGGATATAAATCATTTAAGATAATATGAAATGTTTAAAATAAACTTTTATAAAGGTTAGATAGGTGACGATACCAAATCTTATTACATTTTTTAGAATACTGCTAATACCTTTTTTCTTAACAGTAATAACGTTCTATACGCAAGAACGAGACTATCTACGTTACATTGGCTTTATTATTTGTGTTATCGCCATCATTACCGATTTGTCAGATGGCTATATCGCAAGAAAATTTAATCTCCGTTCTGAATTAGGTGCTCGTCTGGATCCTCTTGCAGATAAACTTGCAGTAAATTTAAGTCTTGCCTTTATTTCTGCTAATACTTCCTTTGAATATCCTATCCCATTGTGGTTCCCTCCACTTGTTTTATTCCGAGATATCGTTATTGTTTTTGGGACATACCTGATAAGTCAGAAACTAACTAATATTAAAGTAAAACCAAGATTTTGGGGCAAAATTACTTCTTTTTGTTTGTCGCTACTAATCGCTTTCGTGTTATTGCAAATAAAACAACTAATATTTTTATTTCTTATTGTAGGAACATCTCTTACTATCATTTCTTTAATAGACTATTTTTTTATAGGCATTCAGTTTGCATTAAAGTATAAACATACCCATGAAACAGCAAGCCATTAATCTACCCATTGTTGCAATTTGTGGCAAACCTAATGTAGGTAAATCTACCTTATTTAATAGACTTGCAGGTAGAATGCAAGCTATTGTTCTTGACGAATCAGGTATTACACGAGACCGATATGAAACCATTGTGTCTTACAAAGATAAGGATTTTATTTTAGTTGATACTGGTGGAATTATTGACGAATACAAAGATTCCATAACCGAAAAAGTCCAAAAACAGGTTTGGAGGGCTCTACAAAGTGCCCATATAGTACTTATGGTGACTGATGGAAGAGAAAATTTAACCTCATTAGATTATGAAGTCCGTGATACAGTTATTAAATTAAACAAACCTGTCTTGCTAATTGCTAACAAAATAGATGATGAAAAACATGCATCAAATATTGTGGAATTGTATTCATTAGGGCTGGGAGAACCGATACCAATATCCTCCATACATGGAATTGGTATTGATAAATTATTAACTGATATTTATAATTTGCTCCCTGAACAAGAAAATAACTTTACTGAAGAAAAAGAAATCGAGAATACTTCTATAAACATCGCTATAATTGGTAAGCCTAATGTTGGTAAATCCTCACTGGTAAATGCTTTGTTAGAGGATGAACGAGTGATTGTTGACGAAACCCCAGGGACAACCAGAGATGCCATTGATATACCCTTTATACGAGGTGATAAGCAATATACACTCATTGATACTGCGGGAATGCGTAGGAAAGCACATCTTCGGCATGCTGTGGAGTTTTACAGTGTGCACAGGACATTAAAGGCAATAAGAAGGTCAGATGTTGTACTTGTTCTTATTGAAGCATTAGAAGGTATAACAGACCAAGATAAGAAAATAATCGGATATGCAGTGGAACAAGGCGTGGGAATTATTATAGGTTTTAGCAAATGGGATTTGGTTCCCAACAAAAAAAAGCATTTTATTGATTTGAACGCCCAACTTCAAAGGGAGATACCTCAATGGGATTATATTCCTGCAATAACTCTATCAACAATTCAAAACCAAGAAAAGTATTTCAAAGAACTATTTAAGATAATAGATAAAGTTGAGAAGAATACATTATTTCGTATTCCGACATCAGAATTTAATCAATTCATCAATGAAATCAAAATGAAACACCCTGCACCAACCAAAGGTGGTAAAAGAGCAAAAATTTATTACGGTGCTCAAGTAAATGTCAAACCAACAAAATTTTTACTGTCGGTAAATCAAAGTCGTCTATTTCATTTTAGTTATCTTCGTTTTATTGAAAATTCTATCCGCGACAAGTATGATTTTACTGGTGTCCCTATCAAAATACAACTTAAAGAAGGTGATGAAAAATGATGTGGTATCTCAGTACTTATTGGATTTACCCTGTAGCTATTCTAATAGGATATGTATTGGGTTCTGTTCCTACAGGTTTATGGATTGGAATTGTTTTTTACAAAAAAGATATTCGTAAATTTGGTAGTGGAAATATTGGTGCTACAAACGCATTCAGAGTATTAGGCAAAATTCCTGGAATTATATCCCTTGCGATTGATGTATTAAAAGGTTTTATCCCTGTTTTATTAGCCAAATTAATATTAGTTAATTACCCTTACTTACCGTTAATGGTCGGAATATCAGCCATTTTTGGTCATCTCTTTTCGATCTTCCTATTATTCAAAGGTGGTAAGGGTGTCGCTACAGGCACTGGCGTTTATCTCGCATTGGCACCAATACCAACTCTTATTGCAGGCATTGTTTTTTTGGTCATGGCGTTTTCCACACGGATGGTCAGTGTAGGTTCGATAACATCAGCAATAGCATTGGCTATCCTCGTTTCAATTATTCATTCGAATGATGTTATATTTGTAATAATTACTCTTTCCATTGCTATTTTGGTAATCTATAAACATCGCTCCAACATACAAAGAATTATCCGTGGTGAAGAAAATAAATTTTAGATTACATCAGAACTCAAGTATTCTCATTCTTGGAATATTAGTCTTTTTAATATCATTTTTTACTTATCTTTTAACATTAGCACCTACGGTAACGGCTGAGGATAGTGGTGAACTAATCACCGCATCCTATTTTCTCGGGATTCCACATCCCCCTGGCTATCCAACATGGTGTATTCTCTCCCATCCATTTACTTACATTCCTATGAAAAACATTGCATGGCGAGTTAACTTATCATCTGCTTTCTTCGCATCTTGCACCGTATTCTTTTTGTTTCTTCTTATTTACCAAATATCAAAAAGCAAAGTAGCCAGTGTCAGCAGTTCTCTACTTTTTGCGTTTTCCTCTGAATTTTGGGAGCAATCCGTTATCACAGAGGTTTATACGTTAAATACCTTATTTCTTATTCTTTGTTTATATCTGTTATGGCACTGGAAAGAAACTCGCTTTAAAACATATCTTTACTGGTTTTCTTTTATATTCGGGATAAGTTTGGGAAACCATTACACAATGTTTGTTGTTGGTTTGTTGTTCGCCGTATTTGTTTTATATACAGGTATAAAAAATCAGGAACATTGGACTGTATTTGTCCACTGCTTATTAATAACTTTTTTATCATGGTTAGTAGTCGTTATTTATTTGCCTATTCGTTCCATTTCAAATCCTCCTATTGATTGGGGAAATCCTGAAACGTTAATAAATTTTATCCACCTAATCCTAAGAAAACATTACTCTTTTATGCTTACCCAATATCCAAGGTCTCTTGAACGATTTTTTAAACAATGCTACCTCTTTTTTGGAATGAGCACAGACCAATTTGGAATACCTTTACTTCTTGTTCCCATTTTGATTTCTTACATTTTCATAATTTTTAGGTATGCATCGTTTGGAATTCTTGTAGTTTCTATTGGCTTGTTAACGAGTTTAGCAGGAATTTTAGTTCAAAACTTCAATTTTGATTTAGAATGGCTTGAAGTTATGTCCGTTTTTGCTATTCCTTTATATGTATGCTATTGCATCGCATTTGGCTTAACAACTGGGGTATTGCTGAATTGGTTAAAATATAGTTTCAAAAAAATTGCTTATATTATAGTCGTCCTCTTCTTATTCATCCCATTAATACCTTTATACTGCAACTATGAAAAAAATGACTATTCTGATTATTGGTATGCTCATGAGTTCGGAGTTAATATTCTCAATTCCCTGAGCAATAATGCTATTTATATCCCTTATACTGACCATGCAAGTTTCCCTATCCTCTACCTACAACAAGTAGAGGGCATCCGTAAAGATATTAAGATTGGACGTATCTGTGGCTATCTAAATCCAGAATTATTCCAAAACATGGATAGAAATCAGTGGGCAAAATATGCCCCATTTCCTAAAGCAAAATATGAGCCTGAACTTATTGGTTGGTTGGTTGATAACACAGAATACCCCATTTATTTAGAAAAAAAGGTAGATATAAAATCAAGCACAAAAGGCACATGGGTTCAAGCAGGTATTATCTACCGTTTCCTTAGAGAAAACGAGTTTTCCCCTCCATCAGAAGAATATTGGAAGAAATATAAATGGGATAAAATAAAGCCAGAAAATATCAAAGATTTAGCCTCTGGGCTTATTTGGTTAAATATTCAATGGGCAAAAGCAAGGCAATACTATATAAAAAATGAAAGTGAAAAAGCAGTTATATTTATAAATGATGGTATTAAATACTATGGAGATGGTAAGGATGAAGTGATTTTTAATAATGCAGGGGTTTTATGTGCTGAATATGGAGATTTTACACATGCCAAAGAATTTTTCGAAATGGGTATCAAAATCAACCCAGACAATAAAGTTTTGATTAAAAATCTTCAGAAGGCAAAACGGAAATTGATGTTACAATAAAAAATGCCTGTCAGCCATTACTGACAGGCATAAACTTTTAATCTTAGACTAAGAATAAAGGTGTTTCAAAAATATTATAAAACTTGTAATTGGCTCTTCGAACCGACGGGAAGATTCTCAAAATCATCTTCGGCATTACCATCACCACCACCTTCAACAGTTACTTCCTCTACTAACAGTGCATTGGCTTGCTTGAATAACTTACCGATAACCTTCACTGTTTTCCCTCTCATCTGGTCACCAGAAATAACTTTATCCGCTGACTTTGTAGGTATATAAAATACAATCTTATCTTTCAAATCATCTAACGATTTGCCGTCAACATCTTTTGCTTCGGTTACTTTCAATGCATTTAACTGAGCAATGGAGTTGTTTGCTGATGCTGTTTCACCTTTGGCTAATGTCGCAACAACACCGACATTCACACCGTTTATGGTTACACCTACTGGCTGTTCAACACCCTTATTCTCATCCTGAGCCGTAACTAAAAATGGAACCGCTAAAAAGATAGCACAGAATACTAAAATACTTTTTCTAAACATAAATACACTCCTTATAGTAATTAATTGTTTAAGTTACATTATTTCCTCTTCTCTATACTACGTATTATTATACTAAAATATTTACTTTTGTTTCAAAAACTTTTACAAACTACTCTTTTCATACCTTAGTTATTGTTGTTTGAAATGCTCATAGCCATTTTCTTAACAGCACGGATATCTAATTTTCCTGTGCCAAGTATAGGTATCGAATCTACTTTATAAAATGAATTTGCTCTGGGTTTCCACAAATTAGGCAACTCCGATTTTTCCAGTAATTCTAAAAGTGTTTTGACTTGCTCCTCTTCCAATGTATGCAAAACAACCAATCGTTCTCCTTTTTGTTCATCAGGGACACCTGTAACTGCCATACTCAAGTCAGTCAATCCTAATAATTCATGCAAAACCTCCTCAACACGGGTATGCGAAATCATTTCTCCTGCAATTTTACTAAACCTTGCAAGCCTATCTGTAAGCGTTATATACCCATCCTCATCTATTTTTGCAATATCACCTGTGCGATACCATTCACCACGTAAAGCCTGTTCTGTCTTCTCTGGCAAATTCAGATAACCCAACATAATATTAGGTCCCGTAACTTCAAGCATTCCTTCCTCACCCACAGGTAAAATTTCACCTGTTTCAGGATGTGTAATCCTTACAGAAACACCTGGTAAAGGTCGACCAACAGTCCCGACTTTATTGAACTGATTAAAAAAGCCAGGAGATGCAAAGTCAGGTAAATTTGCTGAGACGAGAGGTGAACATTCTGTCGCACCATATCCTTCTAACGGCTCAATTCCAAATTTCTCATAGAATCCTTTTCGTATACGGTCGGGTAGTTTTTCTGCTCCTGCTAACGCAAGATATAACGTTTTAAATTCCTCAGGTAAACTTTTTCGTATAAAACCTTGTAAAAATGTGCTCGTTGCCAATAAAAAATGAGCCCCATACTTTTGAGCCAACCCACTAATGATTTTAGGTTCAAGAGGATTAGGATGATATACACAACGAACCCCGTTAGTTAATGGAAGCCATAAGGTAACTGTGAAGCCAAATGAATGGAAAAATGGAAGAAAACCTAAAACACAAGTATTCTTATCATGCCAGACAATTCTACGGATACATTCGGATTGGCTCATAATATTTCTTTTTGTAAGCATAATTCCCTTCGGATTCCCTTCACTACCACTTGAGAAAATAATAGTGGCTAAATCCTCTTCTTTATTCGAAGGTGCTCCCAATAATTTCTCAATAATTAAAATAGGAAGAAATATAGCAGATAATATACCCCATACTTTATCCCATGTATTTATTTTCTCCCGAACTTCTTCAAGGTAAATAGGCGTCTCTGGAACAGTTATATTGACCCTTTCTAAAAATTTCTTCGATGTTAAAACATGCTTGATACCGCAGGTTTTTGCACAAGAAGCAATAATTTCTGAACTTTGTGTGTAATTCAAGTTAACAGGTACCTTCCCCATAATTTGTAGTGCTATATTGACAAGAGCACCGCCAACTGTAGGCGGAACAAGTATTCCTACCATTTTTTCATTGCCTAATATTTGTTTTAGTTTCCTTCCCAATATTAATGTCCCCATAAACGCCTTAAAGTAATTAATATGACCTGTCATTGCATCTGCCATACAAAAATGGAATGGATTTCTTCTCACCGCACTGACAAAAGCACGATGGAGTATTGAATTGAACATATAAGGTCGTCTTTTGTAAGAGTGAGTGCTTAGCAACTGAATAGACTCACGAATTTGATAACCATCTCTTGGGTTGTTGATAGGGTCACCTATCTCTACATAGATAGGAAAGAGTAATGACTCAGGAATTATCCAATGAATCTTCCCGTCACGAATACGATAAACCAGTTCTGTAATACGATCCATGTATATCGGGATAATAGGGATCTCCAAACTTTGGGTAAGAATTCCATAATCCTTATGCCATGGCATTTCAGGACCATTTGGATGAAACCTCTTTTCCCATGGGATACATACCCAATTACCAAGGGCAAGTTGCTGTCTTATCTTAACAATTACTGCTTCTATATCCTTAGGTGTTGCATCATTTGGAAGAATAATGATATTCATAAGTTTAGAAAACCATCGCATCCAACGAACTTTTAATATGTCCTCACCAACAACGAAGTATACCTTCTTGTCAAAAACATAAAAAAGGACTAAAACATCTACAAATGAGACATGATTCGAAACTAAAAGAGCACCCCCTTTTTCAGGAAGTTTATTCCTATTTGAAACATATACACGATATAGGGTACTGTCCAAAATCCATAAGAAGGCTCGTAATATCATTTCTTTTTCTATCATTGCCATAGTTCCCAATATAAATAATGATAAAATTCCAGTTACAAGAAATATAAACCGTGGCGGACAATGTAAAATACTAAACAATAATAAAAACAACCCTGCTGATATAGTCATTCCTCCAAAGGTAACAAGATTACTGGTTGCTATCATCGTGCCACGAACCTGATTTGGACTTTGCCGTTGTAAAAGGCACGCAACTGGAACATCAAAGATTCCCGCACCAAAACCCAAGAAAAACATCAACACGGTAATTTGTATTAAACTCAAACCTGGTATAGATAAAAGAAAACACAACATAATCATCAAGATACTACCAATCGGTACTAACCCTAACTCAATTTTGCCTCGAGATAAATACCCAGCTATTACACTGCCAAGGGCTATACCTACCGCAATCAAAGCTAATAATATTCCGATTGCACTCCCACTTGAAAGTTCAGATTTCCCATATTCCACAATGTTTTGCATAATCAGTGCACCTGCAAACCAGAAATAGGCAATACCCAACATGGCAAGTAAAAGTTTCTTATCTTTGAAAAAAATCTTAAGGTATCCTAACTGTCCAGCAAACGGGTTTATCTCGATTTTTCGTTCAGGCTCAATAGGTGGTGCCTTGGTTACAAATAGAGAACTAATCAAACCCAACGTGGACAAACCCACCATAGAAAACATGGCTATATAAAGATTGTTTTTGAACAGCTCTATCATAACACCACCGACAGCGTTTCCGAGAATGATAGCGATAAAAGTCCATAAATTTAGTAAGCCGTTTCCCCATGATAAACGTGTTTCAGGAAGTATCTCTGGCAAAATACCATATTTTGCAGGGCTAAAAAATGCACTCTGCATCGCCATTAAAAACAAGGTAAACATTAATAGAAGTGGGCTCCGTAAAAATACAGAAAATGCACCCATCACCATCACACCCAATTCCCACATCTTTGTCCATACCGTAACTTTCTGCTTCGAATAACGGTCTGCAAGCGAACCAGCTAACGCAGGGAATAATAACCAAGGTAAATTAAATAAAGCAGTGCAAACAGGTGTTACAAAACGATGCCAAAAAGAATCTTGGGCTAAAAAGATAGGAACACTTAAAATGATAATCAATTTGTAAACATTATCACTAAACGCCCCCTGAAACTGTGTCGCAAGAAGAGCAAAGAAACCTAATTTATTAAAATGTTCTTCTTCATATACTTTTGTTGTTTTTACACCTGTATTCATATATAGCAACAACCTTCGTGAATTCTTGTTTTAATTGATGAAAATCAATCTGTTTCTTTTATGGAGTACTGGATGTTTTTTAATTGTTGACGGATTGTTTCCATGTATTTGATAATTTCTGAACATTGCTTGTCTGTAAAACATGATAATAAACGATGAATATTTTTTCGGTATATCGGCTCCATTTTTTTAATCAGTGCCAATCCTTCTGGTGTCAATTCAACATGTCTAATTCGACGATTACCCTTTACCGAATTCCGTATAACAAGTCCTTTTATCTCTAATTTGTCCAATATGGATGTTATACTGGCACGGGTAACAACCAATCTCCTACCCAGCTCAGACTGTGTCCATTTTTTCTTCTTATATTTCAAGGCGAATAGCACATTAAATTGGGCTTCTGTAATCCCATACTTTCTAAAAAATGCTTCACCTTTTACAGACAAAACAGACACAGTTCTCACAATGTTAAGTAGCGTTTCATGTCTTAAATCTTGAATAGGTTGCTCTAACTCTAATTCTTTATTAATTGACATTGAAAAATAATCCCTTATTTATGTAAGATTTTTTTATGGAGGCTTGAATATCTAAGTATTTAATTGTAAAATAATTAACTGTTAGATGTCAATCATTCTAAACACCATATAGGAATACATCATGCAACTTGTTATTTCAGGTGCCTCTGGTTTTGTCGGTAGCCGTTTATATTCATATCTTTCAGAACAAGGACATATATGCTACACATTAGTTCGACATCAACCCAAAAATGCTTCTGAAATATTCTGGGACCCATATAATAAAATCATTGATATAAATACCATAAAACACGCAGATGTCTTTATTCATCTATCTGGCGCTAATATAGCGGATTCTTTCTGGACACAAAAAAGAAAAAAAATTTTATTTGACAGTAGAGTAAAAACAACAGAATTTCTCGCTCAATCTATCGTACAACTCAACGACATTAATAAGAAATTTTTCGTTGCATCTGCGATAGGCTATTATGGGGCAAATCCACTTCCAAACACGGATGAAACAGGTGTCAAAGGAGTTGGATTTTTATCTGATTTGTGTGAAGCATGGGAAAAAGCAGGACAATCAACAATTAATTCTCACATTAAAACTGTATTTATGAGATTTGGTGTTGTTATGGGTGGCTCGGGTGGATTTTTGCAAAAAATGGCTAAAATTTATAAATGGGGATTAGGCGGAATTCTCGGAAACGAAGATGCCTATATCAGCTGGATAGCAATTGAGGATTTATGCTCTGCAATACACTTCCTTCTGTTAAAAGAAAATATAGATGGGGTATTTAATTTCGTTTCTCCTCATCCCCTAACACAAAAAGAATTAGCAACTTATTTATCAAAGACATTAAGACGTCCATCTTTTTTAAGAGTACCCTCATTTATTTTAGAATGGCTTTTAAGAGATATGGGACGTGAGTTATTTCTTGCTAACCAAAATATATACCCAGCACGTCTTATAAAAGAAGGATTCCAGTTTTCATATTCGCATCTTCATGAATACATCGAATATCTGTATAAAGAACAGATGTTATAGAAGTGAAATGGCTAAAAAGGAAATCCCTGCCAAGAATAAGATTAAAAGAAGGAACAAACCCCAAACAAGTACGCCACCAACAGGAAAAACTTCGTGAAATCTCCTGACCTGAACTATTGTCTTTGGTAGGCTTAAAATATCTTTTATGCCAAACTTTTCCTTATCACCAACAGCAATCCAGAACTTTCCTTCTCGGGGTTCAGGCAAATAAGCCACAAGATAATAACTATCTGTCTTCGGAAGAACATATTCTTTTATCGGAAATATCCATGAATCTGTCCCTGTAAATTCTTCATGAAATACCTCTGGTTTTATCCCCTGAGTTGAGTATATCTCGCCTCCAAATCCCTGAGGTATAGAAAATGGTAAAGAAACTGTTGGCATTCTATTCCCAATAATTGCAACTGCTGGAAAATAGACAGGTTTTGAATTATCTAATTTTGGGGAACCTAATTGGATTTTTATTTTTTCATTTTCCTTTCCTGAAAACTTTAGCCAGATTTCAAGGTTCCCCTCTTTGGCTGTGTGATAAGCCACTTGCGAGATGTTTATGTCCTTAATTATGTATGGATTATCAGGACCAGATGGACCTCCGTCTATAACAATA
This sequence comes from Candidatus Hydrogenedens sp., assembly GCA_035361075.1. Classification (NCBI taxonomy): domain Bacteria; kingdom Pseudomonadati; phylum Candidatus Hydrogenedentota; class Candidatus Hydrogenedentia; order Candidatus Hydrogenedentales; family Candidatus Hydrogenedentaceae; genus Candidatus Hydrogenedens; species Candidatus Hydrogenedens sp. The sequence goes on from DAOSBX010000006.1 coordinate 94,299, forward strand.
GGTTTGTGAGCATAAGTATTGATACTAACCAATAATAAAAAGAGAACTATCCATCGCTTCATTTATTAAACCTTTCATTTTTTATATCAAAACAACGTACCTTTAACTTTCATTCCTTTCTCTACTTTTGCATCCTGTTTTGTTAATGTAATAGTACCTGTTGAGTATTCATCTTCCACATCTTGAATTTCAACTTTGCCAATCGGTATTTGTCGGTATCCTACTTTTTTACCATTAATTTCAACAGGGTCACCTTGTTGGAGTAATATCAGGCTACACCCCTCTTTAATTCCATGTAATTTCCCTAAGTTAACCGTTACTGAGTTATCACTTACTGAAATAACAGTTCCTCTAACATTTTTGTTTGCTTCCTTAAAGCAATTCTCCATCTCTTCTATGATTTTTTGAATAGTTGCTAAAATATCATTTTCATTTAGAGTGCTCGAACATTGCCCAATGATTTCTGTAGTTTCCGTATCCACCAATCGGACATATACCATCGGAGATTTTCCTAAGGAAGCAAATTCGATAAAGGCTAAATATTTTGCGGATAGAACTTTCCCAAGTTGTCGTTGTGTCTCTGCGGAAGCAAGGTTCGAACTTCCTATTTGTAGTTCTTGGAGTAATTTATCAATCATATCTCGTTCGACCACCTGAACAGGTGATAGTTTACTTCTGACCAACTTTTCCAGTTCCCTCTGAAAGGCACTATCTATTCCCGCCCTTTCAAACATTATAGCATTCGATAAATTATTACCCCTCAAAAAAGCAACTACAGGCGGTTTAGTATCCCATGTATCTCCTGTTATTGCTCCACTCTCTTTAAGTTCTTTAAATTGCTTTGTTAATTGTGTTATCTGCTCCTGTATGACCTTCTGCCTCTCAACATCATTACTTTTCTGAATTTGCTCTGTTATCTGTTGTAATAATAACTGAGTTATCTGGTCATTACCTCTTTTAGATGCTTCTGTGAGAACCTCTTTGGCTTTATCGAGTTCACCTTTCTTCTCATGTATTACAGCCTTATTGCTCAATGCAACCACATTAAGCGGGTCAAGGGATACTGCTTGTTCAAAATTTTGTAAAGCCTTCGTATCATCACCTAACTCCTGTGAAATACGTCCTTGAGCATTCAAATTTTCTGCTTTCATCCAATCGTATTTTGTTTTATCCGTACTACTTTCTAAGATTGCTTTTGCTTCCTCTGTTTTACCTAATTTTGCTAAAGCCATACCTTTAATGGTTTGTGCATAACCGTCTGTCGGTGCCTGGTCTGCATATTCAATCGCTTTCTGATAATCCCCTTTCAAATATGCTACTTTTGCAAGTCCAGCGGGTACATTTATCGCCCCGAATTCCTTTTCCGCTTCTTCTATTTTGCCTTGTTCAGAAAGAATATAACCTTTTAATTCTTGTAAATCTTTTGATTCATTCACACTTGGTTCTGCTGGAATATTAGTCTTCATAACCAAACTTGCAGTATCAAAATCCTTTTTTCTGTAGAAAAATTCTGTTGCTTCTTTTAGTAAACTTAATTGGTGCCCACCTCCACGAATAACACGTTCTATTACCATGCCAGGAGGAGCAACAAATAAAATCATTGGCAGAACATCTATCTTTTCGAGCCAAGAGGTATCAGATATTTTCTTGTCTGGAATAATTTTATACTTTAGGTCTAACCTTTCAGCAAACTGTTTTAACTCCTCTTCCGAATCTCTAAATCCGATTCCTAAAATTTCAATCTTCTTACCACCAAATTGAAGGTCTAAAACAGAAAGTTTGGTAGCCATTTCCTCTCCCGTTTTTGTAGAGAAAAGGAAAATAATGAGCACAGGTTCGCTATTCTGATATAACGAAAGGTCTACCGTGCCTCCATTTATATCTTGTGCAGTAAATACAGGAAACTTGTCATTTTTTACAAATGTATCCCCGTATGTTTGCTGTACATAAATAGACAAGAATACGAACAACACGATTGTTAAAATATTCATTCTCTTTTTCATAACTTTTCTCCTATATAAACAAACCATTACTTTAATTTTACCATGTTTTTATAATTTTTGCTCTTTAATTTTTTCGAGGTGGTAATAAAATATGTTTTGCCACAGTTTCACCTGCTTCTTTTGGCTTTAGGGACGGGGGTAATTCACCCGTTATCACATCCTCACCATTTCGGATTATCCATGATATAGAATTGGGTTCTCCTTTTAATTGAATTACATCACCTGCTTGATATTTTTTATTTTGATATATAATCTCAGAAGATTGATTTCGTATTTCTACCTCAACCTGTCCATCAAAAGGTGTAATAAAATCAGAGATTCTCTTCAAATCAAGATAATTTTGGTAATCTTCGTAAGCCTCTTTTGTACTTGCCTGCCATATATTAAAAATAACTTTTCCAAAATAAGCAATATTCTGTTGTGCAGTTGGTTGTGTTACAACTCCCTGCTTATTACCTTCTTTATTTGCAAAAAACACTCCCAAAAGAACAATAATTGCAAAAACAACAACAATTCCTATCACAATCGGAAGCACCTTTTTTTTGCTTGTACCAATTATTATTTTTTCTTTATCTTCGTGTTCGGACAATTCTTTTACACTTATCACTGTCGGTGCTTCTGTATCTGAACTTTCAGTAGGTTTTTTGGGTTTGCTTTTTTCTACACATTCATTTAATGCTTTAGCAAATGCCTCCATATCAGGGTAACGGTCATTTGGGTTTTTGCTCATGGCTTTTAGAAGAACATCATCCAACGCTTTTGGAATAGAAACATTTAAATCTGAAGGTGGCAAAGGCTGTATTTTTAGTACTTTGTGCATAATTACACCAAACTCTTCCCCTGTAAAAGGTTTTTCCCCAGTAATAAGTTCATAAAGGACAACAGCCAAAGAGAATTGGTCAGACCTCCCGTCAATTTCTCCTGCTGTAAATTGTTCGGGACTCATATAATGTAGAGTTCCTATTAATGTTCCATCTTTAGTTAACGTAGACTCAGGTAATTTTGCTATTCCAAAATCTGTAAGTTTAATTTTCCCATCTTTAGTCATAAGAATATTAGACGGTTTAATATCTCTGTGAACAATTCCATGCTGATGGGTAACATATAAAGCACTGCATGTTGCGTTTGCTATTTTTAACACCTCTTCTAATGGCCATTTCTTTTTCTTACCCAACAATGTTTTAAGGTCGTCTCCCTCAATATATTCCATAACAATATAGGCAAGACCTTCTTCATCACCCATATCATAGATAGTCACCACATTAGGATGCTGTATCTTACCAGCCATAACCGCTTCACGGGTAAATCGGATAAATATCTCATCTGCAACGCTTGAACTAACAGACAAATCTTTTCTGGCAGTTTTAATAGCCACTTTCCTCTCAATTAACGGGTCATACGCTTCATATACCACCCCCATTGCTCCCCTCCCTATCTCTTTTATTATTTCATATTTCGCTATCTTTTTGGGAACTTTCGAATCTTCGATTATTGTTTCGTCTTTTGGTTTCTCATCTCGTTTATCCATCGTTGAACTTTCTCCTTACCAGTAGTTTCATTGGTATAGTCCAAATACTTCGTAAAATAATGAATGGCTTCTTCTTCGTTCTCTTTTTCAAGTTGAATTAATGCAAGATTGTAATATGCTAATGCATATTGAGAATCTAATGTTATCGCCTTATTAAAATATTCTTCTGCTTTGTCTAACTGATTCATTCTTCGTAATGTTTCTCCTAAATCATTATACACCTGAGGGCAATTACTGCATAAACTAACAAGGCTTTCAAATGTTTCTTTTGCTTCTTCTAACCGATTCATTTTTAATAATAATCGTCCTAAATTCCTTTTCGACTCTATTGACTGGTTATCGAGTGTTATTGCTCGTTTATATGCTTTTTCTGCCATTTGATAATCACTTAAATACTCAGAAACAACTCCCAGATTAAACCATGCCTCAAAAAATTCTGGAAATAATTGTGCCGATTTTTTGTAGTATTCATATTTCTTTTTCATATCATCGCTATTAACGCCCTTATTATAGAACTCAATCGCTAAAAGAACCGTTCGGTCTATATTCGGTAAAGGTATAATTTCTGTTTCCAACATATTTAATTTATCCGTTTGACTCTTTGGTATTATTTTTTCATAAATTGGAGTCGTCTCTAAATATTTTCGTATCTCTTCAGAAGAAATTGCCAATGAGAAAACAGTCCCTTCTAATTTACCTATTATCATCCCAATAAAATCACCCTTATGGTTAAACACAGGTGCTCCACTTGCACCTGGGTCAGCATACATGGTTAATTGAAATACTTTATTCCCTTTGTATAACCGATTTGGATTTGAAACTGTCCCTGTAATAACTGAAAAAGCCAGATTATCTGGCGATGCCAAAGTAAATACACTTGTCCCTGCATTTACATTAACATCAGCATTAATGTCTACCCATGAAGAAAAATTGCGATTCGCCTTAAGGATGGATACATCTTTCTCCTTCGAATAGTAAAGTAGAGTCAAGGAGAAAATCTGACCATCAATAAGTTTACCTTGAATCTCTTTCGCATTTTTAACCTGATGTGCTGATGCAATAACGTAACCATCGGCTGAAATCACAAAACCACTGGCTTGTATCACATCATCATTGGTATCTGTACAATTGATAAGAAGTACTGAACCTTGTTTTTGCCGAACAACATCCTCAAGGTTTTCAGATAACAATAACCTTGCTGGAAACAGTATAATAAGAAAAATATATATTAGTTTAAACTTCGAATTACTCATGAATCGACACATCGTTACCTTTATTTGTGGTTATATATTAGTTTATATAACATTTTATCATGAAATCCGTAAAAATGGTTTACAATTATGGTACTAAATAATGAAAGTTGATAAAAATTTTCTGAACACATTAAGTACAGTATCCAATTTAGGGTTTTCATTAACTATCTTTATATTATTAGGTTTCTTTATCGGAAACAAATTAGATAATTATTTCCAAACTAATGGTATTCTTCTTGCAGTTTGCGTTTTAACATCTATAATTTTAGGTTTTGTTAGCTTTTTTATCACAATTTTTAAGAAACTAAAATGATTGAGCAAAAATTTCAAATAACTTATTTTATAACATCCCTGCTGGTTATTCTCTTTCTTTTTATTCTCCTTTATCCTTTCTTCGGAAAAAACACATTAATTTTTGTTACAACGGGCATCTTCAATGTTAGTCTAACTATGATTTCATGGAAAAGTCTCTATCATTGCTTGAAGAATAACTATGTTGCACCAGTGATATTTTTAGGTGTTATCAAAAAATTAGTTTTAATCGTTTTTGTTTTATACCTCTTCACTACTATGGAACATAAAATCTCAAACATTTTTTTGTTAAGTTCTGGTTTAATTATTGCACCCATTGTAGTTAGAGTATTATCATATTTTTCAGTATAAAACAAGGAACCATATCTGAACAACCGCATAGAAAAAAGTATAAATAGGATTAGGCATGGAAGAAATTGGAAAAAGGTGGGTTTTGTACTACATTCCAGGTACGGATATTCCGATACCCTTAGGGGGACTCCATGTCTATACCGTCATCACCTCATTTTTTGTTTTATTTCTTTTACTAATCATTAGTTATTGGTTTTCGCACCGATTCCAATTTATTCCAACAAAAACACAATCCCTCCTTGAAATCATAATATTATGGTTTAAGTCTTTAATTGAACCAATTATTGAAAACTCCAATATAGACATTCTTTATGAGATATTACCTTTTGTATCATCTTTATTTTTATTTATATTTTTTGGCATCCTCTTATCACTTATACCTCTTCCCTATCTCGAAGAGCCTACAAGTGACCTAAATTGCACAATAGCCCTTGCACTAACCTCCTTATTTTACAGTTGGATAACCGCATTACGATTTAGAGGCTTCCACGGCATAATAAAGGAGTTTCAAGGACCTTTATACAGTGAAGGGATAGAAGGTCAAGACAAAACATTAATTCAAAAACTCTCAGTTCTATTCTTCTTCCCTTTCAAAATCATAGAAGAAATTTCTAAAATTATCTCCTTATCATGTCGTCTTTTTGGTAATACTCTTGGTTCTGGAATTGTTAGTATTGTTATTTCGACCTTAACCTTTTATATGTTTGTTCCAATTTTAATTGATGTTCTGTTAACAGGTTTTGAAGCGTTTATTCAGGCTTTTGTATTTGCATCACTGAGTACAGTATATATCTCTTCATATTTTGCTGAACATTAAATCTATAACTATAAAGGAGTGTTTTATGGACACAAATTCATGGCTCAACGTACTTCACTTTATAACAGCACAAACTGCTTCTACTACTGGAAATAGCAGTTCACTTATCAGCGGAGAAGATTATAAAATCATCTTTGCATGCATTTCCGCCGCAATAACTATGGGTTTGGTAGGTGTAGCAGCAGCATTATCAGAAGGGTATGCAGCCGCAAAGGCATGTGAAGGAATAGCACGCAATCCAGAATCTTCAGGACCTGTTACTCGAACTATGATTATCGGACAAGCAGTAACAGAATCTGTTGCTATTTATGCACTTGTGATTGCCATTATCATTCTTTTCCTAATGGTTTAATTACTATATATGATTACCATCAATTTCACAATAATTATTGAATTATTACTATTTGTTATATTCTTTATTGTGTTAAGAAAACTCATTTGGTCACCTCTTTTAAACACCATCAAACATAGAGAAGAGTTCTTTGAAAAAAAGAAAAGGGAAGTAGAAACATATAAGAGCAAAGCCAACCAATTAAGAATCGATTACCAGAAACAAATTGAAATGATTCAAAAAAATTATGAAACTGAAATTGATACTATTGTGCGTAATGCATATAACCAACAAAGAAAAATCATAGAACAAGAGCAAACACGTGCCCGAGAATTACTAAATCAATACCACAATGAATTAGAAAAATACTTTTATATAAATAGAAATTCTATCGAACCATACGCAACAGAATTAGCAGAAAAGATACAGCAATGCTTAGCCAGTCAAAAGAAACTTTTTTAAAGAAACATAAAAGATTTTTCGTAATAATTTCTGTTCTATATATTACAGGTGCTTGTGTCGGGATTTATTTATTTCACTCACCCAATTTATCAAAAGAATATTTATCCAAATACTCAGAAGAGCATTTTAAGTATAGAGAAATTATCAAGGATACGGATTACTTTAAATTCAGACAAAGACCCCACCTTTACATAGGCACACCTGAAAAACAAAACCTGTTCAATTATGCTATACATTATGAGAATAAACCTGACTATCAATCTGAAATTAGAAGAATTAATTATTATTTACTCTGGTTTAAATCTCTTAATACAATCACCATAATATCAATATTCATCCGTTTAGGGTGGTCTCCCCTATTAAGATATATCGATAAATATCAGAGAAACATTTTAAATCAACGAAACGACTTGGAAAAAATGCTTCAATCCTCTACCTCCGAACTAAAAGAAGCAGAGGAAATTTATCGAACATTGGAAAACTATAAAAAAGAAAAAGAACAACAAAAAGAAAACATTATAAAAACGAAACTTCAAGAAATCGAAAGACAAAATCAATTGGCAAAAGAACAAATTGAGTTTCTATTAGAAACTAAGAAGAAAGAAGAGATTTTGAACTATGTAAATAATATTAAACGGTTACTAATTGAAGAATCCATTAGAAAAATAGAAATGGAATTATCAGAAACAGAAACATCCGAACGCCTTGCTCAAACAATAAGCAAGTTCAATTTCTTAATTAACATGCTGTCGTAGGTATAAAACATGAATTATACAACAAGAAATAAATTAGCCACCCGATATGCAGAAGCGTTAAAGTCTCTAATACATGATGAGCAAGAACTATTAAAGGTTAACGAGGCATATCAAACTCTTTCTGCAGTTATGAGAAAAGAACCTCGCTTTATGTCTTTTTTAAAGAACCCTTCTATACCTTATGAAAATAAAATACTATTACTAAATAAAATCTTAGAGACTGTTAATCCCCCTGATTACTTTATAAAATTAGGGGAATATTTAATCAAACGACAACGAGTAGATTTAATCCCATATATAGCCGATGTTTTCTTAGATAAAATTGACCCATGGTTAAACCGTATTGAGGTGGAAGTTATAACAGCAACACGTATAACCCCCGAATCTGAAAAATCGTTGATTAAAACACTTGAACATTTTACAGGTAAGACAGTCCGATTAGTAAAACAGATAAACCCACGAATATTAGGCGGAATTATCGTCCGCTTCTACGGTTTTTCTTTTGATTTCAGTTATAAAACACAATTAGAAAAATTAAAAGAAGAAATTATGAAAAAGGAAATAGATGTCCATGTCATATAACCCACGTATTGATGAAATAACAAATCTGATAAAACAACAAATTAGTTCATATTCAGGAAGTATCGAAGTCTCAGAAACGGGAACTGTTATCCAAAGTGGTGATGGTATTGCACGAATTTTCGGATTAGAAGATGCCTTTATGGGAGAACTTATTGATTTACCCCATAATGTCAAAGGAATGGTTTTTAATTTAGAAGAAGACCACATAGGAGCAATATTATTAGGTGATTATGAAACAATAAAGGAAGGTGATTTAGCCAAACGCACATGGCGAGTCGCTTCCGTTCCCGTAGGTGAATCCTTAATAGGTCGTGTTGTAAATGCATTAGGTGAGCCTGTCGATGCAGGTGGTCCTATCCAGGCGGTGGAACATTACCCTGTAGAACGAATTTCGCCAGGCATCATTGAACGCACACCTGTAAATATTCCATTGCTTACAGGTATTAAAGCCATTGATTCGATGGTACCAATCGGGAGAGGGCAAAGGGAACTCATCATCGGCGACAGACAAACAGGTAAAACCTCTTTGGCAATTGATACAATCATCAACCAAAGCGATAAAAATGTAATCTGTATTTATGTCGCTATTGGTCAAAAACGTTCCACTGTTGCCCAAATTGTCAATGACCTCACCAATTTTGGGGCTATGAAATATACTATCATCGTATCAGCCACCGCTTCGGAACCAGCACCGATGCAATACCTCGCACCCTTTGCTGGATGTGCTATGGGGGAATATTTCCGAGATAAAGGAGAACACGTATTAATCATATATGATGACCTATCAAAACATGCATCCGCATACCGCCAAATCTCCTTACTTCTAAGACGTCCACCAGGAAGAGAAGCTTACCCTGGTGATATTTTTTATCTACACAGCCGATTATTAGAAAGGTCTGCATGTCTACATCCATCAAAAGGAGGAGGCACCCTTACAGCCTTACCTATCGTTGAAACACAAGAAGGAGACGTCTCCTCTTATATCCCTACAAATGTTATATCCATCACAGATGGACAAATCTATTTAGATTCTCCCCTATTTTATTCAGGTATACGCCCTGCAATAAATCCTGGAATTAGTGTCTCAAGAGTTGGTGGTTCCGCTCAAACCCCTATTATGAAAAAAATCGCTGGAACCCTACGTATCTTAATGGCACAATATCGAGAATTAGAAGTTTTTAGTCAATTCGGAAGCGAGTTAGACGAATCGTCAAAAGCTCAATTAGAAAGAGGTAAAAGACTGACTAAAATATTAACTCAAGACCGATTTAAACCCTGCGGATTATCAGAACAAATCATTATCATCTTCGCAGGAATTTATGGATTCACTGATAAAATTCCCCTAAACGACCTAACACGCTTTGAAACTGAACTCACTGCATATATTAAAAATAGTCATCCTGACCTCTATGTCTATTTAGGCTCTAACTCAAAGTGGGATGATACGAAACATAAGGAGCTTGAAGATACAATCCAACTATTCTTAGAAAAACACTGGCATGACAAATAGATACAATAGGATAAAACAATGAGTAGCATTCAGGAAATACGCTCAAGAATAAAAACCATTAAAAATACACAAAAAATAACAAAAGCAATTAAAATGATCGCCACAGTAAGACTTAAAAAAGCACAAAATAACCTACTGATTAGTCGAGTTCTCCCTTCAAAACTCGAAATGGTATGGAACATTTTAAATCAATTACCAGAGTTTAGTCCGACTCATCCACTATTAATTCAAAAAACACCTGCCAATAAAATAGGACTACTCGTTATAACCAGTGACCATGGACTCTGTGGCGGTTTCAATACCCGCATTATTCAAAAAACAAAAGAAGTACTAAATACCACTTTTAAAAATAACACCGTACAAATAATCTCAATAGGAAACAAAGGAAAGGAAGCCCTTAAATATCAAAAAATTCCTATTCATCATTCTTTTGAGAATTTCTTTGAGACGTACTCGTTAGATAAGGTATCTTCATTAGTTCATACCTTATCTCAACACATTCTATCAAATGAACTTGATTGTATATTCGTGATTTATACAAAACTTGGACTCTCATATAACACAATAGTTGAGTTAGAAAGAATATTGCCATTACCTATAGAGCAAATTAGCAAGAAAGATACAAAAACAACAAAAAATGTTTGGATTTTTGAGCCCAACATAGAAGATATTATTCAGAAAGTTTGTGAGATGTTCCTCTTATCAGAATTACATCGTATTTTTCAGGAATCATTAGCATGTGAACAGTTAGCCCGTATGCAAGCCATGGAACTTGCTACAAAAAATGCTGATGAAACATTACAAAATTTGACGTTAGTTTTTAACAAAACACGACAAGAACTTATAACAAAAGAAATGTTAGAAGTAATTAGTGGTGTTGAATCGTTGGAGTAATCAAACCATGAACAAAGGACAGATTGTTAAAATTAGTGGACCCGTCATCGATGTTCGTTTTAATGAGGGCGACTTACCCGCAATATATACCGCATTAGAGGTTAAAGTTGAAGAAGGAAAAAGAATTATTTTAGAGGTTATGCAACACCTCGGGGATAATATAGTTCGTACCATTGCTATGGATAGCACAGATGGTCTCTCTCGGGGTATAGAAGTATCAAACTTAAATATACCCATAAGTGTTCCTGTTGGTAAAGAGGTGCTTGGTAGAATACTAAATGTCATAGGTGAATCTGTCGATGGAAAAGGTGAAATCAATACGAAAGAACTATGGTCTATTCATAAAAAAGCCCCTGAGTTTAGAGATATAAATCCAAAAATGGAAATTTTTGAAACGGGGATTAAGGTTATCGACCTATTAGCACCATTTCCAAAAGGAGGTAAAATTGGCTTATTTGGCGGAGCTGGCGTGGGCAAAACAGTATTAATTATGGAATTAATCCGCAATGTTGCTATAAATCACGGTGGTGTCTCTGTATTTGCTGGGGTTGGTGAACGAACACGGGAAGGAAATGATTTATGGCTGGAAATGCAACGTTCTGGTGTATTAGATAAAACAGCCTTAATTTTTGGTCAAATGACAGAACCACCAGGGGCAAGGGCACGTGTAGCATTAACTGCCCTGACAATTGCAGAGTATTTCCGCGATGTAGACCAACAAGATGTCTTATTATTTATTGATAACATTTTTAGGTTTACACAAGCAGGTTCAGAGGTCTCCGCTCTATTAGGCAGAATGCCCAGCACCGTAGGCTATCAACCGACATTAGCCACAGAAATGGGCGAACTTCAAGAACGAATTGTCTCAACAAATCGGGGTTCAATTACGTCTGTTCAGGCTGTTTACGTCCCTGCTGACGATTTAACTGACCCAGCACCTGCAAATACATTTACCCATTTAGATGCAACTATTGTCCTTTCCAGAAAAATTGTAGAGACAGGAATCTACCCAGCAATAGACCCATTAGATTCTACAAGTAAATTATTAGACCCTCGATATATTACAGAAACACACTACCGTATTGCCAGAGAGGTTCAACGCATCTTACAGCGATATAAAGATTTAGAGGATATTATTGCTATCTTAGGGATGGAGGAACTGTCCGACGAGGATAAACAAATCGTGAACCGTGCACGGAGAATACAACGTTTCTTCTCTCAACCCAACTTTGTTGCTGAAGAGTTTACAGGAATTCCTGGCAAATATGTAAAAGTAGAAGAAACAATAGAAAGCTTTAGCGAATTATTATCAGGGAAATATGACCACTATCCCGAATCTGCCTTTTTATATTGTGGAACTATCGAAGATGTGAAAGAAAAAGCAAAACAATTAGGGGCAGAGACATGAGTAAAAGAAATCTCACCTTTGAACTATGCTCGATTAATACTCAACCTATAAATATTGAATCCGTATCAATATCATTACCTACTCAAAATGGGATAATCACCATTCTACCAGGACATACTCCATTAATTACCTCACTTGAAATGGGGATTGTTTCAGTTCAAATTGCCGACGATAAAAAACGTTTTTTTGGAGTTATGGGAGGAATTGCACAAGTCTCTCAAAATGGAGTCTCTATCTATACCAACGCTTATGAGGAAGGTATCACTTTACCAGAGACAGACAAAGGATTTACTCAATGGACAAAGGAAATTGCGTACACAAAGAAACATGAAGAAGAACAAATAAAATTTTACCTACTCAAAACAATAAAAAAATGGAAAACAACACATCAACTCAGTGAAAAGACTATTCATGAGTAGTACAGTCCCATCAATTAACATAAAACAAAATGAAGAAAAACGAATCTTAAGAGGGCATTATTGGATTTTCAAAAACGAAATATCAAAACCATACACACTTCAAGATGGAGATATCATTGATATTTTAACATCCAATGGCAGGTTTCTATGTCGGAGTTTTTACCAATCTACGGGCAACATTTTTGCACGTGTGCTCAGTTTCCACCAGGAAGATATTAACACTACCTTCTTCAAAAAAAGATTAAAAATAGCCTTAGATTTACGTCAACAACTTTTTCGCAATTCATCCGTTTTCCGATGGATACATGCAGAAAGCGATGGACTACCAGGCTTAATTATAGACCGATACGACTCTGTAATCGTTATTGACTCAAATTGCCATTTCTATAAACAACACGGGCAGGAACTTATAACAGCCCTAAAAAGCTTCGATGGAGTTAAACATATTTACTTCAGAACAGCAGAAGAACTATCAACAGATTTACCAGACAAGATTATTTGTGAAATTAACAACTTAAAAACAGTTATCCCTATTAAAACAGGACAAAAAACAGGTCTCTTTCTTGACCAAAGATTTAATTACCTCTACTCACAAAAATATTTTCATAATGCTAACATCCTCGACTGTTTTTGTTATGTCGGACTTTGGTCAAACCATGCGGTACAAGCAGGGGCATCTTTCGTAACAGGTATCGACTCCTCAAGTGAAGCAATCCGATTAGCACAAAGGAACGCAGAATTAAACACCTACTCCTCAAAAATAAAATTTATAGAAACAGATGTCGAAAAGGCATTGATAGACAAGAAAGAATACGACGTTGTAATATTAGACCCACCTGCTTATGTAAAAAGAAAAGAAGATACAAAAAAAGCCTTCGCTAAATATCAAAAAATAAACACATTAGCAATACAATGCCTTAAAAAAGAAGGCATCTTAATTACATGTTCCTGTTCCCACTTTATTTCACAACAAGACTTCAAAGAAATTATAAAAAGGTCGGTAAGAAACACCTCACGGAAAGCAAAATTACTCGAATTTCATGGGGCTTCACCTGACCATCCCGAAATCCTATTAATGCCCGAACTATCATACCTAAAATGTGCCATCTTACAAATACTATAAAAAAACTCTATCCAAATATATCCTGCTATTGAGTTGAGACAGATAGTAAACAACGATATGCTATGGTGATGACAGAAATACCAGCTATATCCATAAAACCAATATAACAAATATACCTTCCCCAGAAAACAAACACTTCTCCCTGTGTCTTTTACTTCGCAATTACACAAGTAAAAGAACATTTAACCACAGAGTTTTCTCAATTCCTTCCTCCGTGTCCTCTGTGGTTTATTTCTTTTCTAAAGGTATAATGTAGTGGGAGCATCCCTGCTCCCCAAAAAAAATAACCATCAACATCCAATCTATCAATTCGTGAGCAAGTCTGTCCCCGCTATATTATGTAATAATTTCCCACAGGCAAAAATATCTGTGCTACTTTATAATTCCTGGACAGTAGCCGTCTTCACCATCAGGGCAGGGATGATAACCACTCATGTTAAAGAATT
>DAOSBX010000007.1 GCA_035361075.1 Candidatus Hydrogenedens sp.
ATGATCTATTTTGAGTATGAGTCTTATGTTCTGGTCGGCATATTCTCCAAGGTCAGTACGGTAAAATCTCCATCCATCTTTTATAAGATTAACCAATTCTTCTTCCGTATAGTCTTTTTCAAATAACTTCTTTTTCCCATTAGAACTATCCACATCTATTCCAAATTTGAACCCATCACTTACCTTTAAAACTTCTTGAGTGAAGCCCTTTAACCACAAACAACCAATGGCGAATTGCAGGAAGTCGCCCTGTTTAATGTGAAGATCCCACTTAGCTTCATCCTCCCAAATGCATGGCAGGCGAACCTGGTTAAGTTTGCAATAAAGGGGCTCTTTTATACTTTTAGGAAAGAGTTCTGTAGAACGCAGTTTAATTTTCTCAAACTCTCCGTTAAATAAAAGTAATAATTCTGTTGCAATTCCCAAATTATACTTTAGGGCGAGATTTATTTCTTCAACATCTCCGTTAAGTTTGACTTTGTATGAGTTTCTCCAACCAACTTTTTGATAGGTTCCGTAGTTGTCATTCCAGCATACGGTGGCGGTACCTTCTCCATCGAATACCTTCACATTTACTTTGAGACATGAGTAATCCTCCAATCGAATAGGTTCTACAAACTGATATACACAAACTATCTCTTTCCCACGACAACCACTAATTCTCAATCCCTCGCCATCTTCTTTCGACCATTGCACATCATTATTAATTACCTTCCATTGAGTTCCAGGGATGAAAATGCTGTGTTCTGGTAATACACGCTTTGATAGCAATTCATCACAGAGCCGTATTGGTCTCTGCTCCGCATCAGAAAATCTCGCCAGCAAAAGTAATAATGGTAGAGTTATTCCAATAGAAACCCAGTTTAATGTTCTCAACAATTCTTTATTCATCTAAAACCTTTTTACAACATATACATTAATTTGACATTATATTTTACATAATTGAATTTTACCTAAAAATACCTGAGATCTCTGAACGAGGTTTATTTCAAGCAAGTTAGTATTTTGGAGATAAATTATAAAGGGAAAGTGTTGTGAAAAAAAAGTGAAACAAAAATAGAGGGAAGTGGTATAAAGAGCAGGGAAGTAGTTGGACAATTACACAAAATTAAAGCGTTGGATGTGATATGTGCGGTGTCGGTTTCGGGGTTTAGAGAAGAATGGAGTGTATCATTTCTTATTAATAGTGGGCTATGATTAGAAGCAGATATATGGGGGATTGATGCAGGAGGCAAAGAAGCATGCATAGGTGATAAAAAGAGGAACAACGATAGAAAATAACAAATAAGATAGGCGGAAATAGAAAGAAATAGATTAGAATAAGCTTCTGAATTCTTGTTTACTTTGATTTCCAACCAGATTTTGTCTATGAAAATAAGTATAATTTACATCCAAACCTTTTACTCCTCTTGTTCAGAGGCCTCGCATTATATTATTTGTTATTGATAGGTTTTTTATCAGATGTTAATATGACATCTACATATATGTTTTTTTGTTGGAATGAGAATTCTCTACGCAGTATTTCAGCAATTAGTCCGATGCCGATGGTTAAGAAACCAATTCCAATGAATACGGTACTAACAGTTCCTAAAAATACATATCTTAGTTGGTCGCCATGAATATAGAATCCTGCGAGACTCGCAATTAATCCTAATGAACCTAATGCTATGGATAATAAGCCACGTTTTGTAAAGAAGTATGCTGGGGATTGACCGTGCCTTGACAGAAACCATACTGTATAGACATCAACGGCACCATGGAAAAATCGATTAAAACCGAATTTTGATTTGCCATATTTTCTTGGATGGTGTTCAACTGGGATTTCAGTGATTTTAAAACCTGATTCTACTGCAAGGACAGCAATAAGTCGATGCATTTCACCATACAGGGGTATATTTTGGATAACTTCCTTGCGGAAGGCTTTGAAGCCTGTATTTATATCATGCAGAGGCACCTTAAAAACTTTGCGGATGAAGGCATTATATATTTTTGACGGGATTGTTTTGTGCCATGGGTCAAAGCGGTGTTTTTTCCAACCACAGACAACATCGTAGCCTTCCTGAATTTTTTCAATTAATCTGGGAATTTCTTTGGGGTCGTCTTGTAGGTCCGCATCCATTGTAATAACTATATCGCCTGTGGCATTTTTAAAGCCTGTAGCAAGTGCACAACTTTTACCGAAGTTTCTTCGGAATTTTATAATTTCTATTTCTGATGGGTATTTTTCTTGCATTTTTTTCATTGAGGAGAATGTTTGGTCAGAACTTCCATCGTCAATAAGAATAATTTGTATGTTATGTGGTTTTGAATGAGTGATAATCCCTTCGATTAAGGGTTCGATTGTTAATTCTTCATTGACGGCAGGTATTACAAAAGACAAATTCATTTTATTAAGCATACACCTTATTTATGATTTTAATGTTTTTCTTGATTCGTTACTTTTATAATATATATTGCAAACTCGATAATAAAATTTTATTCATAGTATAATCAAGCGGGAAAATTTGTATTTATTGTGAAAACAAAATATAAAGTTAATGTAAGGAGAATAAAGATGAAAAGAAGGAATTTCTTTGTTACTTGTGCCAGTGCTATTGCTGGTGGTGTTTTTTTGGCTGGTAGAAAGTCATATTCTGCGTTACCAGAAGATAAGCCTTTTTCCAACGTTAAGTTGAGAATGAGTGCACCTCTGGATTGGTTTCCTGGTAAGAAGCCTGAAGATAAATTAGAAGCGGTATCTGCTTGGGGTTTACCAGCCTATGAGTGGTTGCATCCGAAAGGTGATTTTAAGTCTATACGAAACAAAGCAGATTCGCTCGGGTTGGAATTAAGTTGTATTGTAGGTGTTGGTGCTATTGCTCCGAGACAAATGGTTGATGAGACGGACCATGACCGACTTGAAAAACAATTTAGAGAACGGATTGAAGTGGCGAAGCAATTAAATTGCAAGCGCTTAATAGGGCTTACTGGAAATGAGAGAACCGATGTATCTCGGGAAGTACAAAAGGAGAATGTTATTACGTGTTTAAAGCGTTTAGCACCTATTGCAGAGGATAATCAGGTTTATATTGTCGTTGAAGCGTTAAACCCATTAGTTGACCATCATGGATACTTTTTGTGTAGAACTGATGATACGATGGAGATATTAAAAGAGGTGAATAGCCCACATGTTTTGATGTTGTTCGATATTTATCATCAACAGATTACTGAAGGAAATGTGATACGAAATTTAACAGAGAATATAAGTAGGATAGGCCATTTCCATGTGGCAGACAATCCAGGACGGAAGGAACCTGGAACAGGAGAATTGAATTATCACAATATATTTAAAGCTATTGCGGGTACGGATTATAAAGGTTTTGTTGCTTTAGAATGTGGTCATTCTACTGATAATTACGAAGATACGTTAAGAGCAACATTGAAATGTCTCGAAGGTATTTAGTTGTTATTAGAGATATAAATACTTGACAAGAGTTAAAAATTTTTATGGTGGCGGAGAAGGTGTTTGTTCGTATTCAATTTTGGTAAGGTAAATTAAGAGAGGAGATTTTCTTTTTGTGTTTGGCTTAACAGATGAGATTAGACGGCGTATTATTGAAACATTTCCAGGTTTGGGTAGCGATGATATTCTTATTGCTACGCCACCAGACATTAAGATGGGTGATGTTGCTGTTCCACTGTTTGCTTTGTCTAAAAAGTTAAACATTTCATTACCAGTTATAGTAGAAGTCTGTTTGCCTCTTTTGGAGATAAAACCATGGGTTACAAAGGTAGAACAGAAGGGTGGGTATCTGAATTTGTTTCTTGACCGAGGATATTGTTCAGTAAAAATCGTTGAAGACGTATTCTCCAAAAGGGATAAGTATGGGTCATTGAGTTCAGGATTTGGAAAGAAAGCACTTATTGAGCATACAAGTATTAATCCGAATGCGAGTCCTCATGTGGGTAGGGCAAGAAATGCCATGTTAGGAGATTGTTTGTCTCGATTATTTCGTTTTGAGGGTTATGAGACTGAGGTGCATTATTATGTGAATGATATGGGTCGGCAGATAGGGCTGTTAGTTTTAATCGCCGATGAGTTGGAGAAGCTTGATTTTAATGGTATTCTTGATGCGTATGTTCAGGCTAACCAGAGGGCTGAAAATGAACCTGAATTTGCCAATAAGGGCTATGAGTTATTGGCTCTTATGGAGCAAGGGGATGAGGAGGTCAGGAAAAAATTTGTTCGTGTAACTGAATTGTGTCTGAGAGGACAATTGCAAGTATTGAAACGATTGGGTATTGAATATGACTATTTTGATAGAGAATCCGATTTTATCGAATCAGAAGAGTTAAACAAAGTCCTTGAGATTCTGAAAGAGAAAGGAGCATTATTTATAGATGAAGAAAATCGTTTAACCGTGGATTTGGCACAGTTGGGATTTACTCAGGAGGAGGGACGATATTTCGTTTTGCGTCGAGCAAATGGGAGCTCTATGTATGGCTATCGTGATTTGGCATATACGATTTATAAAGGGCATAGGGGAACCGATGAGAATTTGATTGTATTGGGAGAAGACCATAAATTATATTTTCAACAAATAGGGTTGATTTTGAGGAGTGCAGGTTATAGGATACCTGAGCCTATTTTTTATTCTTATATTTTATTAAAAGAAGGAAAGATGTCAACACGTCAGGGAAATGTAGTATTGCTCTCTGATTTTTTAGATAATGCATCGTCATTAGCGTTGGAGCGGGTTCGGGAACAATGTAAGGAACTTTCGGAGGAGGAACAGCAAGAGATAGCGGAGAAGGTCGCTGTGTCTGCGATACGTTTTTCTGTTCTTCGAGTAACGCCTTCTAAAAATGTTATCTTCGATATGGACAGTGCTCTATCATTCGAAGGTGATACGGGACCTTATTTGCAATACAGTTGTGCACGGATAAAGTCGATACTTAGGAAATATGGTAAGCCCATTCCTTATGATTTACCTGAAAATTTACCGCTACAAAAAGATGAAGAATGGCTTTTATTGCGAAGTATCTCTGAATTTCCCAGCATTGTTTTAAGTAGTATAAAACAATATAATCCAGCTATTATTGCTGGGTATGCTCTAAATTTGGCTCATGTTTTTACGTCGTTTTATCATGCCTGTCCTGTATTGTTTGCTGAGAATGATGATGTTATAAATATGCGGGTGCAAATTTGTTGGGCGACATTACAAGTGATGGAGAATGCATTATCGCTTTTGGGTATTCCTGTCCCTGATCGTATGTAGTAATGAGACTGTTTATATTGTTGGGACAGAATATGCGGAATCTGGTAGAAACATCCAGGTTGGTTCTTTTATCCCTTGTTTTTTTAATTCCTCCCATGCAAGATTAAAGCCTTCTTCGAGGGTGCTGATTTTTCTTCCTCCCAAAAGTAATACAGTTGATTCGAGTAATTCTGTAAGGAAATAGGTGTGTTGTGACTTTTCAAGTGTTGAGATAATAGTTTGGCCATTGACCTCACCATTTTTTCGTAATGTAGATAACAGCTTGTTTGTATCTCCTATTTCAAGCCATTCTTTGAATTTGTGTCCACCAAGTCCTTCCGGGCATGGGGCAATGAAGATTATTTTCCCGTGAGGTTGTTTCCGTGCTTGCCATGCATTTACCAGTGCTTTATGGCTTTGGAGAAAGTTTTTGGCATCACCTGCGGAAGCAATTACTATATCTGCTTGTTGTGGGATATTTATAGAATAAATATGCTTGGCAAAGTTTGCACCTGTTTCATGAGCGTGAATCAAATCTCCACAGAATATTTTTATGATGTTTTTTTGGGGTGATAATACTGTATTTATGATGAGGTATTCTTTTTGCGTCATAAAAGTTGCTTCTATGAGGTCTTCTGCAACGGGAT
Organism: Candidatus Hydrogenedens sp.; assembly: GCA_035361075.1. NCBI lineage: Bacteria > Pseudomonadati > Candidatus Hydrogenedentota > Candidatus Hydrogenedentia > Candidatus Hydrogenedentales > Candidatus Hydrogenedentaceae > Candidatus Hydrogenedens > Candidatus Hydrogenedens sp. The sequence continues at coordinate 5,885 of DAOSBX010000007.1, forward strand.
TCCCTTCCATTACGCCTATCTTTACCTGTGGGTGGATTTCACATCTTTCTGGGTGGATACTTAATGCATGGTTGTGTTGTATCGTGGGCAATGCAGATAGACCTGGTACAATTGATTTTCTACCTCCTCCAAATCCTGCAAAATAGTGAAACAGAATTGTTCCTGTAAGTATGAGGTAATCACTCGACATTACTTCTTGATGGACATAGACAGGTGTGCCTCTTGTTGTTTTTCCTAAATGTTGGTATTGTTTCAAGTCAGAAGGGTCAGGAATGATAATTTGCTGTTTAAATTGATTAAATATCTCCTCTGTTACTATTTTTGATAATTCACTTTCTGTGGGAGGACGATGAGAACCTGCTGATACTAAAAATTGAATGTTTTTTGATTGACATCCAGAGGAAAATAATATCTCTAATAATAAAGACAAAAACTGTTCAACCCCTGTATATCGGAACGTGTCAGAAATCACTATAGATATCTTTTTATTAGAAAGGTTTTTGTGTTTTATATTCTCTATATTTCCGATAGGATTTTGGATAGCATCGTTGAATATTTTGCATATATTTTTTTCTGTTTGAGGAAGTGATAAATTATAAGTACCGATATATCCTTGTTGAGGCAAAGATATTTTGTAAAACTGGTTTAGATATTGTATATTAATATTGATTATTTTTGAGTTTGTGTTTTTTGTCATAATTTTATTTGACTATTGATATTTTTATGTATAAAAATATATAAAAACAACATAGTGTTTGTAAATGAGATTTAATATGAGATTTGGTTTTTATACTAAGAAAAACTTCTGTGATAAAAGTATACCATTTTTTTCTAAGTGTTTGTATGGTTTTTCTCTGATAGAACTAATTGTTGCATTGGCTGTTGTTAGTGTTGCGGTAACAGGGCTGGTGCAAATGTTCTCCATAAGTTTAAATTTATCTCAACGGTCACAGAATATAATATTGGCGAATAGCATTGCACAAGACAAACTATATTATTTAATAAATAATCCACAGTGTTTTTTGTGGAAAATCTCTGAGGCGGGAAAAGAAGGAGGTTATTTTCCTATATTAACATCTAATGAAGAACCAAAATCAGGGAATCCTGTTGAAGAGCCTAAAATTACACCACCTGATTGGGCAAGTTTTCGAAAATATAAAAATGCAAATCAAAAATTTCGTTGGAAAGCCTATGGAAAAATATCAAATAGTAATGAGAATTGTTATGAAGTGATTGTTATAGTTATTTATAAAGAAGGGGGAAGGACGAGATATTATACAGAGACTTCAATAGTGCCACGATTTCAGGTGGATACGATAATTAGGAGTAATAAGACGTGAGATTGAATAGATTTAGAGGTTTTTCGTTAATCGAGATTATAACAGTACTGGCTGTTTTGGCTGTCCTTTCAACAATTGGGATTGTTATCTTTACACGAATTATGGAATACCGAAGAGTCTCTGAAATAAAGCAGAAATTAAATCTCCATTTTTTACAGTTAAGTCATCGTCTACAAGAAGATTTTGACCAAATTGCATCATCTACCTTTACAGGAGGTGCGATGTTCGGGGTTCGTCGTATAGAAGAGCAGAAACGTTATCAGTCAGTTCCCTTAGATGATGACCTTATTTCTTTCCCTATTATTTTCGCAAAAAGTGAGGGAAATGACTCGGTGGTCAGGGTATTTTATTACATTGATAGAACGTTAGGAGGGGTTCCATCTCTTGTGCGAGTGGTGGGTTCTCTTAATGAGAAGCATCCGAACGGAGCGAGAGAAATATTGATTTCTGGGGTACTTGGGATGCGGGTGCATTATTATGATGGGGAAAATTGGGTAGATAGTTGGGAAAAAGAGGTGTATCCAAAAGCAGTAAAAATGAGTTTTATTTTTGCAGATGAGAACAGGTTATGGGAACAGATGGTTCGGGAATGTACTTTTTGGTTAGGAAATATGTTATGAGAGAACATTTTATTAGACATATTAAATCGAGTTCCTTAAGGAATGCAGGTGTGGCGTTAATGATTGCTATATCTGTGCTTGGAGTTTTTGCATTACTTGGGATGTATTATGTTCGTGACAATGAGACAGAATTAAGGAGGGCAGTTATACTTATAGATGAATTAAAAGCGAATAATTATGCTAAGGCTGGATTAAATACCGCATTAGCAGAGTTAAATAAGGCAAGACAAACGAATAGCGTTTCTGAGTTGTTGAGTAGATGTCCTCTTCAATATGAGTATCCCTACTATAAACAGGTATGGAACGTTAATGATAATTTACCATTGGAGCCGTCTGATACAGTTAAGGTAAATGTTTTAATTCATATTTATGATGAGAGTGGTAAGGTTAATATCAACTGTAGTCCTGCAAGTGTTCTACAAAAAATATTAAAAATAGATGGTGCTTCGGCACGTCAGATCGTCTCTAATTTAAATGCTCAAACTAATGTCTCAGATAAAGGCAGATGGATTTATTTGGTAGATGAATTGTTTAGTCGGGGTTGGTTGAACAAGAATCAAGTGGATGTTAATTCTTTTCAATATTTGTCGTCATGGAATGCTGGAGACCCTGAAAGACCGCAATCCTATTTAAATATTAACATTGCTCCAGTGGAGGTATTAATGGCTTGGTTTAATATTAATTTGGAAGAAGCACAAAAGATTGTTAGTGCAAAGCCATTTCATACTGTTAACGATGTAATAACAGTTTTGGGGAAAGACCCCAATACATTTAATTTTAAGGTTGAAGATGCTACTGCAGGTTTTCCATTTCCTTTTACTGATACATCGTCAAGTTTTAGAATTGTTGTTACGGCGGAGTTAAGTAGAGTTGTTTCAGGGAAAAAATATAATAAAGTGTATTCATCTCATGAGACAGGAGTTGTTTTCATAGAAGATGTTCCTAAAATCGTATGGAGCAAAAGAATCCCGACTGAAAAAAAGTAGTGATGGAAAATACATAATATATCTATAAAGGAGAACAGCAATGGCTGAGAAGAACAGTGAAGGAATTAAAAAGGTTCGTAAATCTGGCAAAGGAAAAGTGCAGAGCCTTTCACAAATTGTAAAAGAAGAAGAAATTGTTTCCCGTGAATCTGTGATAGGTGCTTCTTCATTGAGTAGTTTTTCCTTTTTGCGAAGAGGAACAGTTAAATATCAAGAAATTACGGATTTTTTGCGTCAATTGATTATGCTTTTAGAATCAGGGACACCATTGCTAAAATCATTAAAGACATTAGCCCAACGTGGTCAAACTGAAGCTATTCGTGGATTGATAAATGATATGGCAATGTATGTAGAGGAAGGGAATCCTTTATGGCAGGCGTTTGATAGGCATCCTCGTTATTTTGATACGGTATTTGTAAACTTAATAAAAGCAAGTGAGGCAAGCGGAACGTTAACTACTGTATTGCAGAGGCTTGTGGATTACCGACAACGAAGAGATTTATTACGTCGAAAAGTGAGGGGGGCATTATTTTATCCAATTGTGTTAGTAATAGCATGTTTGGCAGTTCTATTATTGTTAACGAATTTTGTTGTTCCTCAATTTCAGGATATGTATGAGAAACAAAATATAAATATTCCATCTGCTACAATGTTATTCTTCCAAATTTCAAACTGGTTCCGTGTATGGTGGTGGTTACCAATTGTATTGATTTTGTTATTGATCCTTGTTTATCAGGTATGGTTTATTCGTAATCCATTGAGACGTTTATCTGCGGATCGTTTTAAGTTAAAGATTCCAATAATTGGGAAAATTATGCACAAATATGCAATTGTTGAAATGATGAGGACATGGTCTTTGTTGTTGAAGAGTGGTCTATCCATGATGTCCTCTCTGGAGCTTACAAAGAATGCTATCCACAATCAAGCAGTGGCGCAAAGTTTACAGACATTGAGGGATTCGGTTGAACGTGGGGCAGGATTGGAGACACCTCTTCGTGCGTCTGCTGATGTAATTCCACCTGTGGTTGCAGATATGTTGATTACAGGAGAGGAATCGGGGAGTTTGGATAAAATAGCGGAGCAAATAGCGGATATATATGATAACGAAGTTCAGATTGCAGTGAATACATTAGGGGAAGCCTTACAACCAATATTTACAATAGCAGTGGGTATTATCGTAGTGACTTTATTTGTATCGTTGTTCTATCCGATGATTAGTATGATAGAACAAATTTCAAATGCAAGTATTTGAGTAAAAAACTGCATAAAAAGGAAAAGGCACACTTTGGAGAGAAGTGTGCCTTTCTTAATTGTGTATTAAATATTATTTGCTTGAAAAGGCATTTTGTATTGTTTGTAGGTCAACGCCCAATATTTCATTTGCTAAATAATTAAGCTCTTTTTCGTCTCCAATAAAATGGAATGTTTTATGGGTGTGTTCTACAAATTCTCCCTTTTTAAGTTCTTCTGCAGGCGATGAGGTTTCTAATTCGTAAAATGGACCTAGTGGTTTTTTCCCAGGACCTAAGGGTCCATCATTATAAGAATTTATAACATCACCGCCATATGGGTCTTTTTGCATTTCCCACATAGAATTAACATAGGGTTTAGGTGTATCAGGTTTGCTATATTGAACAATCGTTAAGACTTTGTTTTTTGCATCATAACTACCACAAACAGATAGAGCCCGTTTGGGGGAAACACCAATTTTGCTTCTGTATTGTCCATCCCCTTTGAAGAACAATATATTATCTTTTACCACTAATCGGTCAGGAGGTACTTTGCCAAAGTAAGCATCGTTGACTTTAGGTCCGAGATATTCTTCTGCTCCTGGTAGGAATGGTATAACAATTGTAGTATCTGGTGAAGGATTGAACATACCTAAAATCCAGATGGATAACAAGCCTTTTTCCTTATTCCAATCTTCATTGCCGATGTTTTTAATTCGATTTTTTGATTCGACACCTATATATTTGATGTTTTGAGGGATACGAACACCTAATGTTCCAGCAATCTGTTCCTTAGATAGGATACTAACAGTTCGCTCAATTGAAATTTGGAAATCGGTTCCAGTCCAGTTCTTTAATTTTGCCTCTTTATGGAATGAGACTTGCTTTTCATTTTGAGAAACAACCTCATAGGGTTCGGTATCAATAACGGGTGGTGTTTGCCAGTGGTCTAAGTCGAAGGGCGAATTAGGCGGGAAAAAGATGCCATATTGTCCACCTTCTGGACCTATCCAGAAACGGTCTTCGCCACCGAAAACATTAATATGGGGTTCTATCTTTTTTGACGAGATTAATTCTCGGTTAATCCAGCCGAAACTTAATCCTTCGAGGCCTTCGGCAGTACTGGTCATAATTCTCCCTTGATACTCTGGAACAACGGCTACTTGCCCTTCAGAATCGGTGTCTTTTAGAAGAATGACTGTTACATATTTTTTTAGGAATTCTACATCGTCTTTGAATCGGGACTCTGAATATGCAGTGTTTTGTGTTAAGCCCATGAGTAATGTTAAGGCAAATAGAATGCAAATAAAAAGCAAACCTTTCATCATTTTTTGTCTCCTTTTATTGTGAGGTTTCGTTTAATACATAAATTATCTATTTTTTTGTTGTTCTTTTCAAGTAGCAAGAATGAAAGTATTATAATATATTACTTTATTTTAATGACTATTTGAGAGTGAGATTATGAAATTGAAAGATTTGTTTTTTAATGGTTTTTATAGTAGTGTTAGTAAAAAGAAGGTTAAAATACTGTATATCTTACCTTCTCATTATGATGATGATGGTTATCCATTCCGTTTTTGGAAGGCATTGCTTCCATCAAACACATCGACATGTATGAAGGCTTTAACTGAGCAGATAGTGGAAGATGGAGAGATAGAAGGTGATTATGAAATATCTGTGGAGATGAGAGATGATTTTGTACATGAAATTGATGTGCAAAAAATAGTATATGACTGTCGTAGACAAAAAGAGGATCTTATAGTTGGATTAGTTGGGGTTCAATCAAATATGTTTTCGAGGGCTACAGATTTGGCACTGATGTTCCGAAAATATGAAGTGCCAGTTCTTATTGGAGGTTTTCATGTAAGTGGGGTTATGAAATTATTCGGTAAACCTACATCAGATTTACAGATGCTGATTGATAATGGTGTTAGTATTGTTTGTGGTGAAGTAGAAGGACGGGGTGTCTTGTCACGGATATTAAATGATGCAATCCGAAGACGATTAAAACCGTATTATATTATTCATGACTCACCTGATATATCATCAGCCAGAGTTCCGGTAGCGGAGCCGGGATATTTGAAACATTTTATGCAACCTATGTGTACAATTGATACAAGTAGGGGATGTCCTTTTAACTGTTCATTTTGTACGATTATTAATGTACAGGGGAGAAAGATTCGATGTCGTTCGGCTCAAATGATACTCGAGGCTATTGAAAAGAATTATGATAATGGATTTTATAGTTATTTTTTTACAGATGATAATTTGTCTCGTTCTCCTGTATGGCGAGAGTTATTTGAAGGATTAATTCAACTGAAACAGAAGGGAAAGAAAATCCGATTTATGATGCAAATAGATACACAGGCATGGAAAATTCCTGATTTTGTTTCGTTAGCTGGAGAAGCTGGTTGTTATCTTGTCTTTGTGGGTATGGAGAGTGTAAATCCAGATAATTTAGAAGCAATGAAAAAGACACAGAATAAAACGTCTGAATATGTTGACATGGTAGAAGCATGGCATAAAGCGGGTATTCTGGTTCATGTTGGATATATTATTGGTATGCCATTTGATACACTTAAGAGTGTTGTTCGTGATGTTGAACTGCTAAAAAATGAACTAAGAGTAGATGAAGCCTCTTTCTTTATTATGACGCCTTTGCCTGGTTCAAGGGACCATAAGGAACGTTTTGAAAGGGGAGAACATCTTGAAGAGGATTATAATTTTTATGATAGCTGTCATGAGACTTTTCCACATCCTAATTTTAAAAAGGGTGAATTGAAGGCAACGTGGCGTAAAGCATGGTCCTTGTTTTACTCTAAAGATAATATTATTGAAATTCTTTTGAGATGTTCACCAGAACAATATTGGAATATCTTTTGGCTGACGTTATGGAATCGTTATTCGACACTGTTGAGTAATCATCCAATGAGTATGGGATTTATACGACGTAAATTGCGTAGAGACCGACGTCCAACGATGGAGAAAGAATCACATTTAGTTTTTATTCGCAGGAGAGTACGAGATTTTGTAAAACAATTAAAGGTTATAATGCAGGTTTTTTATGAATATCAGGAAGTCTGGTTGTTGACACGGAAACAATTAAAGGAGAAACGAGATTGTTTGGCCTCACTTTATTCAAGCATAAAGGAAATTCACACGCAAATTCTCCGGATATTACATACGAACCAATATGCCCAATTTGTTTCTCAGGAATATGAGAATATTTTCCAGAAGTCGAACGAGTTGATTTTGCAACTGTCACACGTATCGGGTAGGATTAATCGCAGAATTCAAAAGAGGTTAGAAAAAGAAATGGATGAAATTCGAGAGCAATTAAGTAATTTTAAGTTTCGTGTTCCTAATATGGAGGATTTAACCCGATTTGATAGTTTTATCCGAAAAACGATTACACGAAAATATGAGGAAATGTTAGTGAAATCTGTTGCACGACGGAGAAGTATTAATAGGTGGTGGGTTCATTTTAAGAATGACTTGGCAGATGGCAAGTTTTATTTCCGTAAAATATTTTTACTACCTGAAATTTTGGTTTATGAATTATTTATAGGGCTGAGGTTTGCTATCTCGGCTGTTCGGATGAAGTAGTTATGCAAGAATCAAATAATCAATATCGCAGGGTAGGTGTAGTAATGCTTCATGGTGCATGTTCTATGAGTTGTTTGTTTTGTATTACAGAGAATGCTGTGCGAGAAATGAACAAGGAGGACGTTAAGGAAGTATTGTCAATTATGAAAGATAGGGAGATGGAAAGCGTTGTTTTTGGAGGGGGTGAACCTTTGCAATGGGGGTATGATTTGTCGGAAGTAATTCATTATGCAAAGTCGATTGGCTTTTATACACAGGTAGGAACAAATGGAGTAGGTTTAACTCAAACAGTGATAGACCAACTGGACGCAGATCGATATGTTCTTCCTGTGGATTCAATACATCCCATGATTCACAATTATTTAAGGTCTGGATTTAGAAATCATTATGATATTATTCAAAAAAGATTGAGAAATTTAGTAGAAAAATCTATATCATTTACCATCTCAACGGTCGTGTGTAGGGTGAACGCAGAGGAACTAAATGGGATGGCATCTTATTTGTTTCATTTGTGGGAGCAAGGAGCAAAGATACATGCGTGGCATCTATATCGTTTTTTGCCCTTTGGCAGAAACGGAAGGAAAAATATAGACATGTTAAATATTTCTTACAAAGACTATATAGAAAAAACGGAACATATAAAACAGAGAGATTTACCTTTTTTTGTTTATCGTAGACCTAATATGCAGTTATCAAAAGAGGTGGACTTCTTTTGGTTAGAGGATGGAGGGTTGAAGATTGGTAGTGAAGTCTGGGTAAAACAGTGTTTCGATGAAGTTATAAATGATAGATGATTTATTTTTTAGGTGGAACAATAGCAATACTTAATTCTTGCAGTTGTTTCGGTGTTACTTCGCTGGGAGCACCCATAAGTAGGTCACGTGCTTTTTGATTTAGTGGGAAGGCAATAACTTCACGAATATTAGGCGAGTCGGTAAGTAGCATAAGGATTCTATCGAAGCCAGGAGCAATTCCACCGTGAGGAGGAGCCCCATAATGGAATGCTTTCCATAATGCTGGGAACTTTGATTTAACTACTTCAGGGGGATAGCCGACAATTTCAAATGCTTTTAGCATGATTTCAGGCTTATGGTTACGAATAGCGCCGGAGGATAACTCGACACCATTACAAACGATGTCATATTGGAATGCCAATATTTCGAGAGGGTCTTTATTCATAAGAGCGTCCATTCCACCTTGAGGCATAGAAAATGGATTGTGCGAAAAGTCATAATGCTTCTCTTCTTCATTCCATTCGAACATAGGGAAGTCTACTATCCAGCAAAAAGCAACGACATCTGTATTTATCATATTAAGTTGTTTTGCGAGGTAAGTTCTGACTTTTCCCATGAGTGTGTTTGTTTGGTCTCGTTTCCCTGCACCAAAGAAAACAGCACTCCCTTCTTTTATTTGTAGCCGTTCAATAAGCATTTTTTTCTCATGGTCTTTCATGAATTTTGCAATAGGACCTTTGAAATCGCCTTCTTTTAAGATGAGCCACGCAAGTCCTTTGGCTCCCTCACTTTTTGCGAATTCTTCCGCGTCATCAAAGAATTTTCGGGGTTGCTGGTCAGCATTTTCAAGATGAATCGCCTTAATAACTCCACCTGTCGTTACCTGAGAACTGAACACTTTAAGTTCTGATTGAGCAAATATATCAGTGCAATCGTGCATTTCCAGTCCATAACGTAAGTCAGGTTTGTCGGTTCCGTATTTTTCCATAGCTTCTCTATAAGGGATTCGTGGAAATTTTTCCCAGATAATTTTTTTATTTGAAAGTTCTTTGAAGATACGGACCATAAGTAATTCAAGTTCATAAAAGATGTCTTCTTGTGTTACGAATGACATCTCAATATCAATTTGATAGAATTCACCGGGACTACGGTCAGCACGTGAGTCTTCATCACGGAAACAGGGTGCAATCTGAAAATATTTGTCAAAGCCAGAAATCATAAGGAGTTGTTTGAACTGTTGTGGGGCTTGAGGAAGGGCATAGAATTGCCCTGGATATAGTCGACTTGGCACAAGGAAATCGCGAGCACCCTCAGGAGAGGAGCTTGTTAATATTGGTGTATGGAATTCATTAAAACCACGAGAAAGCATGTGTTCTCTTACGAGCTGGGCTAACTTACTTCGGAGCATTATATTTTTGTGTAACGTATTTCTTCGCAAGTCTAAAAATCGATACTCTAACCGTAATTCTTCTGGTGTTTCAAGTTCCTTATTTATAGGGAAAGGAAGCTGTTCACATGCAGATTCGAGATGGTATTGAGTTGCTACAACTTCAATTTCACCAGTGTCTATGTTGGGATTAATTGTATCAGGGGTGCGTGCTACTACTTCTCCCTCGATAGTGATAACACTTTCATTCCGAACGCTTTCAACCTCAGGGAAAAAAGGTTTGTCCGGATTAACTACAATTTGAGTGATACCGTAATGGTCTCGTAAATCTATAAAAATAACTCCGCCATGGTCTCGTTTTGTGTGAACCCAGCCAGATAAGCGGACATTTTTTCCGACATCCGATTTTCTTAATTGATTACAGTGATGAGTACGATAAGGATGCATATATTTTCTCCTGCAATTAAAAAAACGTTCTATCTCAAAGAAAGCGATATATTCTATTGTTTTATTACTTGGAATTCAAATCTTTTGGGATATATGAAGGTATATAGACAATATTTTAAAAAAATACATTGTGAAGAGTATAATATCGTTTAATTTCCCACGTATATTTTTTTTGAGAATTAGTATACGTTAAAAAGGCATGTTTTTTCAATGTAACAAATTAATAGATGGGTAATTATTTATTTTAGGAGATGGTTATGATTCGAGTAGGTCTTGTAGGTGCAATTGGTTTTGCAGGCAGAGAATTTATTCGTCTTTTATTATCACACCCTGATGCAAAATTAGTATGTGCAGTTGAAATGGAAACAGGGAAGAAATTACAAGATGTGCTTCCCAATTTTCGCAAACTTATAGATTTAGAATTGGAGCCTTTTGATGCGGATTCTATTGCAAAACGTTGTGATGTTGTTTTCTTTGCTTTGCCAGCAGGTAAGTCAATGCCATTAGCAGTAGAATTGATAAAGAGAAATGTTACTGTGATGGATTTAGGTTCCGATTTTCGTATAAAGGATGCTGAGGTATATGTCAAATTTTATAAAATGGAATACACACATCCTGAACTTTTAAAAACCTCTGTTTATGGATTGGTTCCTTGGTATCGGGAAGAGATAAAAAAGGCAACATTAGTTGCGGTACCGGGATGTTTTCCAATAAGTGCAATACTACCTTTACGTCCGCTGGTTGAACATGCTGATCCGGAGGTGCCTATTGTTATTGATTCTATTTCGGGAATTTCAGGTGCGGGGAGAGGATTAAATGAATTGTTTCATTTCCCGAATATGAATGAGAATATGCGGGCATATCGGATTGGAAATCATCAACATATACCAGAAATAGAACAAGAGATTGGGGGGAAACATAAGGTTCAATTTACACCTCATGTTGCATCGTTAACACGTGGTATCCTGACCACGATAACATTACGACCGACAAAGCCGATAGACCCTTCAAAACTTTATAAATGCTATGAAAAGGAACCTTTTGTCCGTGTTTTGCCAGAAGGACAGTTTCCTGAGATTAATTATGTGCGTAATTCCAATTTTTGTGATATAGGTTGGATGTATGATTCACGGACGGGAAATATTATTATTGTAAGTGCAATAGATAATCTTGTAGGTGGAACAGCGGGCATGGGCTTACAATGTTTGAATGTTAGATTTGGTTTTTCTGAAGATACAGGGCTTCGTCTTCCGGGGATGATGCCGTAGAAATAAAAATATTAAACAATTTGTATATGGAGAGTTATACAATGCATATTGTACCGATAGATGGTGGTGTATGTGCGAGTTTGGGATTTGAATCCTCTGCAGTTTCGGCAGGGATTAAAAATCCTGAACAAAAACGTTTAGATTGTGCCTTAGTAGTTTCTAAAAGCGACGCACATGTGGCGGGGACATTTACTACGAATCGTGTAAAGGCGGAACCTGTATTGTGGTGTCAAAAAGTGTGTGAAAATGGTGTGGCACGTGCAGTGTTTATAAATAGTGGCAATGCAAATGCGTGTACAGGTAAACAAGGGAAGAGGGATGTTGAGACGATAGCAGAACAATTAGCGAGTTTGTTGCATCTTCCAAAAGAACATATTCTTGTGATGAGTACTGGCGTTATTGGAGTTCCTTTGCCAATGGATAGAATTCGGAAAGGCATTGAAGAATGTGTCCGTTCTCTGTCAGTAGAGAATCATTTAAATTCGGCTAAAGCGATAATGACTACTGATACGGTACCGAAAGAATATGCAGTTGCTGTTCAATTATCTAAAGGAATAGTACATATTGGAGGGATGGCAAAAGGTGCAGGAATGATTTGCCCGAATATGGCAACGATGTTATCAGTAATAACAACAGATGCGAAGATATCGCAACAGCAATTAAAATCGCTTCTTTTACGTGCAGTGAATAAATCGTTTAATTGTATATCTGTTGATAACGATATGAGCACAAATGATTCTGTTGTTTTACTGGCAAATGGTGCATCGTCTATTTCGGTTGAAGAAGGTTCTGAGGATGAAACTATTTTTTATAATGGATTGCTTCAGGTGTGTGTATGGTTAGCCCGTAGTATTGTTTTGGATGGTGAAGGGGCAACAAAAATTGTAGAAGTGAACGTTATGGGTGCTGATACAGAAGAAAATGCCCGTAAGGTAGCGAAGGCAGTATCTGTATCCCAATTATGTAAGACAGCATTTTTTGGTGGTGACCCTAATTGGGGACGGATTCTCTGTGCAGTAGGATATAGTGGTGTGCCTGTTATTCCCGAAAAAATAGTGTTATGGATTGGAGATGTAAAGGTGTTTGAACAGGGACTTCCTGCTCAATATGAGGAGACAATGGTTGCTGAAATTATGAAGAATAAAGAATTTTCAGTCTGTATAGATTTGGGATTAGGAACGGAAGAAGTATGTTATTGGACTTCCGATTTGAGTTATGATTATGTAAAGATAAATGCTGATTATAGAACATAGTTAGATAAGGAAAAACCATGCAAAAGATTATTGAAAAAGCTGGGATATTAGTCGAGGCTTTGCCGTATATCCGTGAATTTTTTGGTAAGACGGTTGTAATAAAATATGGTGGTGCGGCTATGCTTGATGAGCGACTACGGCAAAGTACTGCAGAGGATATTGTGTTGATGAAGTATGTAGGGATGAACCCTATTATTGTACATGGTGGTGGTCCTTCTATAAATGTGATGTTAAAGGACCTTGGAATAACACCACAATTTAATCCACAAGGATTACGAATTACAGACGAAAAGACAATGAATGTCGTAGAGATGGTTCTAGGGGGGACGGTGAATAAGGATATTGTCGCTTTAATAAATAAGGCGGGAGGTTCTGCCGTTGGGATTTGTGGAAAGGATGGTCCAATTATTTATGCAGTAAAAAAATATGCAGATGATGGGACTGATATTGGGCAGGTAGGAAGAATAACACGTATCGAGACCAAGTTGATACAAGTTCTATGTGAAGCAGGTTTTATTCCTGTTATTGCACCATTAGCAACAGATGAATGGGGAAATGTCTGGAATGTAAATGCGGATACAGTGGCAGGGGATATTGCTTCCGCTTTGCGAGCAGAAAAATTGGTATTCTTAACGGACACCCCAGGATTGTTGAGAGACCCATCAAATCCAGATACATTAATACACCAGTTAGCTTCCAGTGAAATACATCGTTTAAAAGAAGAAAAAGTTATTACAGGTGGAATGCTTCCCAAGATAGAAGCATGTTTGAAAGCATTAGATAGTGGTGTTCGCAAAACGCATATAATTGATGGACGTATCCCACACAGTTTGCTTCTGGAGATTTTTACTCGGGAAGGATTGGGAACGCTTGTATATCTTTCCTGATAATTTTGCAAGAATTTTGTGGAGTAAAGAAAATATTTTGAAAGGAGAACTAAACAATGCCAATGGACCCTCTTGAAATTATGTTTAAAGGTGGAATTCTCATGTGGCCTATCATGCTTTGTTCGGTGATAGGTGTATGTATTATTATTGAGCGTTTTTGGTTCCTGCGTAGAGCTGGAATTGATACCAGTGAATTTATGGATACCATTCGCCAGATATTGAGACAGAACCGTATTCAAGATGCTATAGATACGTGTAATCGAGTTGATGCCCCTGTGGCACGAATATTAAAAGCAGGAATCATGAGGTATAAAAAATCGAAAGATGAGATACGGGAAGCCATCGAGGATGCGGGACAAATGGAAATACCCCGATTGGAACGATATTTATCTGCTTTAGCCACGTGTGCAAGTATAGCTCCGTTGTTGGGATTGCTTGGGACGGTGCAAGGAATGATTAAATGTTTTGCAGCAATTCAAAATAAGAGAGGGCAGGTAAATCCTTCAGACCTTGCGGAAGGTATATCAAATGCATTGATTACAACAGCTGCAGGTCTTACTGTTGCGATACCGTTATTGGTTTTTTATAACTACTTTGTATCGCGGGTAGATAACATGATTGTAGAAATGGAAATTAGTTCTTCTGAATTGGTGGATTTATTAACACGGCATCAGGGGGATAAGGAGATTTAACCATGAAATTTAAACGAGCATCAGATAAAAGTAAGTTAATAAAGGCAACAATTGATTTAACGCCTCTTATTGATGTTGTTTTTCAATTGTTACTCTTTTTCATGTTAACTTCAACATTTGTGGTTCAGGCATCTATTCCTGTGGAGTTATCGAAAAGTGACTCATCCGAGCAATTGGAGCAGAAAGATGCAACTGTTACTTTAGCCTTTGGAGAAGGTGGTCCAGATAATCAAGGGGAAATATATTATACAGAGGATAGTGAAGTTCCAATTAAAAGTTGGCATGAATTGACGCGGGCTTTGGAGAACTTTTATGAACGGAGGCCCGAGGGACTTCTTTTAATTCGTCCTGACCGTCGTGTCCCTACAGAACGACTGGTCAAAGTTCTTGGCATTGCAAATTCGGTAGGCATAAAGCATTACGGAATTGCTGCTATACCAGCAACATCCGAAACAACACAATAAGAAAAGATAGGTATTATGAAAAAGAGGCGCACGCGAAAATCCGTGCGCAAGCACGAGAAAGACTATAAATATGATGAAGAGCATGATGGGACATTTGTAGTTCCTAAAATCTCGGAGGATTTTATTCCTAAACAATATGAAAAGGAGGGGTGGGAATATCGTATTTCGTCGACGCCACAGGGGGATTTACTAATTCAACTAAAGAAGGATCGAAGTCGCTTCATTAAAATGATACTTTTTGCTTTGATTTTACATTTATCTGCTGTGACGTTATTTAAGATTGTTGTGTATATTCCGAGGACAGATTTACAATATTTAGATATTCGTGTTATTCAAACTGATATGTCAGAAGGTTCAATTTCAGACAGGGCAGAACGTTTAAAACTATCTAATAATTTGGAAACATTTGAAAATGAAGATGCAAGTGATATAGAGGCACTCAAACAAACAAATAAATTTGAACTACCGCAATTAGAATTTGAACAGTTGGAAAAACTTAGACTTCGCAGTATGTTGACAGAAGAGGACACGTCATTAGAACCATTGATAGCGGAATACAAAGATAGTTGGGCTCAATTTGGAGAGGGGATTAATCGAATTAGAGAATCCATTAGTGCATTAAGCCCATTTGTTGGACAGGAACCAAAAGATAAGGAGTCTTTTCGAGACACTGCTTCTCCGTTAATGAAACAATCGCTGAGTAATAATTTAGAAATTATATATCGTTGGATAACCCCGCCATTTAACAGGGCTCTATTATTTGTTCCAGGATTGTTAGAAACATCTAAAGAAAACTTATCGGAGAAAGAAGGGATGTATGATTTTATGCTAACAGTATTACCGGACGGAAGTGTTTCTCAGGTATTGGATTTAAACATTACAGAAGATGAAATTTCAAAGTATATACGGGTGGAGGTGAATAAAATACGATTTGAACCATTAATTCAGGTTGATTCGCAAGAGCAAAAAGTAACAATCCGTTATCGCTTTACCAAGGTATTACCATGATAGAAATTTCAATTACAAGTGCGGTTATTATCTATTCAGTCATCATAGCGTTCGTGGGCGTTTTTTTATGGGGCTTATCTGAATTTGGTACAAGAAAAATTTATACGATGTTTAAGAACCAAAATGTATGGAAGTGTTCTTATTGTGCATTTGTTTATCTGGATACGGATGCGGAAGAAATATCTCAGTGTCCACGATGTTATAGCTACAATGTAGCTTCTTCTATAGAAATGGAGGTTAACGATGAAAGTGGAAAAGAGATGGAAATAGAACCACGCCGTAATCCATCACATAAGAAACGTCCGCATGCTCAACATCGGGGTCCACGAAGGAGAAGGTAATTATTTTTGAGCCTTAAATAAGTGAATTATCTTTTTCCATAAAGAAGGTTTCCCCTCTGGAGAAATAATCACCATATTTCTGTAATTACTGAATTCGTTTGAATCCAAAGCACCCATTATTCGTATTCCAATTGCAGTGATATTGTCTGTTCCCCCTTCTTTTATGGCTTTTTCAACAAGTGCAGTAATACCTGTAAGTAAATTATCTTTTTCTAATTCTTTTTGAAGTTGTCGTTCAGAAATAAAGTTGCTTAGCCCATCGGAACATAGAAGAATAATATCGCCTACTTTTACTCGAAATGCAAATAAATCGATATCTACATTTTCTTTAATCCCTAAAGCCCGTGTGATAAGATTTTTTAATGAATGGTTGCGAGCCTCTTCTTCTGTTATTAGCCCTTCTTTGAGTTGTTCTGCGACAATGGAATGGTCTTCAGTAATTTGTTTTATTGGATACTCGGGTCGGTATAGATAAATACGACTATCACCTACTTGTGCTACATAAGCAATATCTCCATGTAACACTAAAACAGAAACTGTGGTTCCCATTCCGAAGTAAGTTGGGTCATTTTCGCTTAAGTCGAAAATTGTTTGATTTGCGACATTTACAGATTGAACGAGTGTTTCAGGAATGCTTGCAAGATTTGAATTAAAGTAGGTATCACTTAGACAATTTACCGCAATCTCACTGGCATGTTCACCAGCAGCCGCTCCACCCATGCCATCGGCTACTGCGGTTAATATGCCTAATTGTTTAGTTTGTTCTGGATTATCTGACCAAGAAAATAAACAACGGTCCTCATTATTAGTTCGGCGATTCCCAATATCTGAAATCATACAGACTTCCACTGAGTTATTATTCCAACTGAATATATACCGTTCTTCACTTTTAGGACCTATTTCTTTATGAATATTATGACTGGGATTCACAGCCACGATAATATCCTTTTATTATGTTAATACTTTAATTTTACCATGTTATTAGTATTTTGTAGTATTGAAATCGTCAGTAATTTTATTTTTTAAACCTGTTGTTCGGGTACAGATAAATAAAGGTCGTTGTTTTACCTCATCATAAATTCGGGCAATATATTCACCGAGTAAGCCAATTCCAAGCAAATTAATTCCTCCAAAAAAAGAAACCGAAATTAGTTGAGAAGCCCAAGCAGTAACAGCGAGACCTGTGATTAATTTATGATATAGAGCGAAAACGATAATAATAAAACATAACAAAAGACTGCAAAAGCCAGCAAGTCGGAAAAAGAAAAGAGGCACATAGGAAAAAGAAAAGAAGGCATTCATGGCAAGTGTCCATAAGCCACGTAGTCCGACTCTGTTTTTCTTATCATATCTTGCTCTTCTTTCTACATCAATACCTGTTTGTTTAAAGCCAACCCAACTTCTTAAACCAGGAAGGTATCGATTTCGTTCGGGACATGTCTTTATGGCATCTACCACTTTTTTATCCAATAGTCCAAAATTGCCTGCGTCTAAAGGTAAATTAACTTGGGCGCTGATGGATAAGAGACGGTAAAATAACCATGCAAAAAAACGGAATAGAATGGTTTCTTTTCGATTTGTTCTTTTTGCAAAAACCACATCATATCCTTCTTGCCATAGTTTGATGAAATCTGAAAAACATTTTGGGTCATCTTGTCCATCTGAGTCCATGATGATAACACAATCTCCTTGGACATAGTGCAAGCCAGCAGTAATAGCAGAAGGTTGACCGAAGTTCCGTGCAAGATGTATCACGCCAATAATATTTTGATATTGTTCAGCTAATGAATCTGCTATTTTGCCTGTGTCATCTGTACTCCCGTCGTTGATGAGAATGATCTCTGAAAATTCTTTTAAATTAAGTTTTTCAAGAGTACTTATAATCTCAGATACAAAATGTTCGAGGTATGCTCCTTCATTATATACAGGAGCAACAATTGAGAGTTTAAAATGTTCAGGTCTGTTAGACATAGTCTATATTATGAAACAGATACAGGTGTTTTTGCTAACATTTTAACAAGTAACTCGATCGGGTTTATCCCAATTAATAATTGAATACCAATCATTATTGTAAGAATCATGATAACAAAATTAAAAGTTCGTTCTGAAATTTTATTGTGTAACCAAACCCCAAGAGCAGAGCCAATAGGAACAAATGGAATTAGAAAAATATCAAATGTTAATACAGACCAATCCACCAATCCTACTGCAATATAGAAAGGGAGTTTAGTTAAATTAATTAAGGTAAATGTCCATGCTACTGTGCCTACAAATAAACTCTTTCCCAAATTTTTTGAGAAGAGAAAAAGGCTAACAATAGGACCAGCTGCATGAGCAAGTGTTGAAGTAATACCTGCAAGAATGCCGGCAATAATTCCAACCTTAATGCCGAAACTTTTTTGTTCTACCCATTTTAATGAAAATTCACGAGCCCAGATATATAAAGCAAAAAGAATTGCGATGATTCCAACAAATTGTTTTAGGGGTTTTTCAAATTGTTGAATTCCATTTTTTCCCATATACCACCACATCATTGAGCCCAATAATATGCCTACTATAGCTGGAAGATAAATTTCTAAAATTGGTTTCCATTGTTTGTTTTTTCTATGAACATAAATAGCATTTAAGTCACATAATATTAGTATGGGTAGTAAAGTTGCGGTAACCTTGTCAGGAGGCATAACTAACATCATAAGAGGAACGGAAATAATTCCGGCTCCACCTGCAAAACCTGATTTGCTGATGCCTTGAATTAATACACCTGATGCAACAAAAATCCAAAATATAACAGATGGTATATTAGGAATAGCATATTGTGACCAAATATGTATCACGTGATAAGACTCCATTGTTTACTAAGCAAATTGTTTATTATCATAAAAAAACAAAATAAGGTTGATTATACAATAATTGTCGATGTTAATTGTCCACTTAAAGTTGTATACAAATTTGCTTATCACATATTTTTTCAGTATTATGTTTTTGGCAGAATTATGGATTTAATTAAGGATATTTTTAAGGAGATTTGTTATGTTGAACTTAGGTTACTTTCTTGAAGAAACAGCAAAGAGTTATCCAACAATTACAGCTGTGATATTGGATGACATAAAAATCACTTATGAACAGTTGAATAAATATTCAAATAGGGTAGCAAATATCTTGAAGCAAAAGGGATTGAAAAAAGGGGATAAGGTGGCGGTGATGATACCCAATCTTCCTTATTTCCCTATGATATATTATGGGATTTTGAAAGCAGGAGGAGCTGTAGTTCCTGTAAATGTGTTATATCAAAAAATGGAAATAGAGCATTATATCCGCGATTCAGAATCGGTAGCCTTTTTTGTGTATCATGGGTGTTCTGGTGAAGCAATAAAAGCTTACCAGTCGGTTGAGTCCTGTAAGCATCTTTTTATTATTCCACCAATGGGTAATATGGAAGATTTAGAAGTTGGTGAAAATTTTAATAAATCGCTTATGGAATCCAGTGAAGAATTTGATGTTGTCCAAACAATGCCAGATGATACTGCGGTGATTTTATATACATCCGGGACAACCGGTGCACCTAAAGGTGCTGAACTAACACATTTCAATATGTTTTTCAATGCGTATTATGCATCACATGAGATAGTGAGGGTAAAACCGGGGCAGGTAGCGTTGGTTGTGTTACCTTTATTTCATTCTTTCGGACAGACCTGTGTTATGAATGCAAGTATTTTACGGGGTGGAACAATGTCAATGCTTCCGAGATTTGAAACACAAAAGGCAATGGAAGTTATCTCACGCGACCGAATCAATGTTCTTGCAATGGTTCCTACAATGTATGCATTTATACTTAATGCCCCGAACTGGCAAGACTACGATTTTTCGTGTGTTCAGTTAGCTGTTTCAGGAGGTGCTGCATTACCAGCAGATATTCACCAGCGGTTTCAAGAACGATATGGGATTACTATTCTTGAAGGTTATGGTTTATCTGAGACGAGCCCTGTTGCATCATTTACAGTATTAGGAGAAGAAGTTCGTGTAGGTTCTATTGGTAAGCCTATATGGGGTGTTGATATGAGAATTATGAGAGATGATGGAACTTTTGCTGATGCAGATGAAATAGGAGAAATTGTAATACGTGGACATAATGTAATGAAAGGTTATTACAAACGACCTGAAGCAACAGCGGAAGTTATGCTGAATGGTTGGTTTCATACCGGTGATATGGGACGGACTGATAAAGATGGATATTTTTATATCGTTGACCGAAAGAAAGAATTGATTATTCGCGGGGGAATGAATATATATCCACGTGAAATTGAAGAAGTTTTATATACTCACCCTAAAGTTCTTGAAGCGGCTGTTGTGGGAATACCGGATAAATTAAGGGGGGAAGAAGTGCGAGTATATGTGTCTCCAAAAGAAGGAGAAGAAATTCATCCTGAAGAAATAATGCAATTCTTGCAGGAGAAGATAGCAAAATTTAAATGGCCAAAAGATGTTATTGTTTTACCTCAATTACCGAAAGGTCCCACTGGTAAAATTCTTAAAAGACAATTAAGAAGCATGCCTATTGTATAGAATATGATGGGGGTTTATAGATAGGTACGTAAAATTAACTTTTCTTGCTTTTGCTTTTTTTATACTTTTAATTCAATTTTGTTTATATGCTATTTGTTAGCTTGTCTTTTTAGACCCTATTAAATATGAAATTCTATGGTAATAAATAAAAGTATTTTTTAGTCCATTAATGTAAATAATAGATAAAAATAAAATAATAATTTTTAATTAAAATAAAAATATTTATTGAAAAAGTAAAAATTTTCTTGACAAATGGTATCTATATGTAGTATAAATATAGTTGGTATACCACAAAATAAACTTTTGGTATACCCTGTGTGATTTACAAATCAAATAAACCTATAAAAAGGAGAATGGAAATGGCCACAGCAAAGAAAGCCGCTGCGAAGAAGGCTCCTGCGAAAAAGGCCGCTGCGAAGAAGGCTCCTGCGAAGAAAGCAGGCTGCAAGAAGTAAGCAGGTAAATATTTGCCACTCTTTCATGCACAGGTCATAAAAATATGACCTGTGCTTTTTTGTTTAGAGCAAATTTGATAAACGAAAAAAATATTTCGTAAGA
The DNA here is from genome assembly GCA_035361075.1 of Candidatus Hydrogenedens sp. Taxonomy (NCBI): domain Bacteria; kingdom Pseudomonadati; phylum Candidatus Hydrogenedentota; class Candidatus Hydrogenedentia; order Candidatus Hydrogenedentales; family Candidatus Hydrogenedentaceae; genus Candidatus Hydrogenedens; species Candidatus Hydrogenedens sp. Next base: position 27,268 of record DAOSBX010000007.1, read on the forward strand.
TGTTAGTTTGTTATATTAAATAAATATGATGGAAAGGAATAAATTATGAAACACTTTGTATTTTTTGTTTATTTATTTTTTTGTTTTTCGGTTATTTTTAATGTTGCTTTTTTTACGGAGCAAAGTTATGCAGAAGAAACTATTAAAGTAATGACATTTAATCTTCGCTATGGAACTGCGATGGATGGAGCCAATCACTGGAACAAAAGAAAGGATGTTCTTGTGGAGGTGATTAAAAAATATGACCCAGATTTATTGGGGACACAAGAATGCCTTGATTTTCAGGCAACATATATTGCGGAGCAGATACCTTCATACTCTTATGTTGGAAGAGGTAGAGAAAAAGATGGTTCAAGTGAACAGACCGCTATATTTTATAAAAAGGATTTATGGGATGTTTTAGATACTAAATATTTCTGGATTTCTGAAACCCCTGAAGAGCCAGGTTCAAAATCTTGGGATACTGTTTGTACACGAATTGTTACATGGTTAAAATTAAAACATAAACCTTCAGGTAAGGAAATGCTTTATATCAATACTCACCTTGACCATAAAGGTGAAACTGCTCGTCAAAAAGGAGCAGAGATTATTTGTGATAGAATAAAAAAGGAAGGTATAAATTTGCCGATTATAATTACAGGCGATTTTAATGCAGTAGGTGAAAAATCAGAACCGTGGAAGATTTTTATAAATAATGGTTTTAATGATTCGTGGTTGAAAACAGATGAAAAATCAGGTCCTTTGACAACATGGTGTGGCTTTAAAGACCCGGATCTCAATTCCGATTATCGCATTGATTGGGTTTTATATCAAGGACCATTCCATCCGTTAAAATGCGAAACCGTTGTTTATAGCAAAGAAGGTAGGTATCCATCGGACCATTTCCCTGTTGTAACTGTTTTCAAATGGGATTCATAATTGTTATAATTAAGCATCTTTTTTCCCCTCTTTAATTTCATGTATTACAAATATATTAAAAATTATTATTAACTGGAGAATAAACAAGTGGCAAAAGTTAAAGTAGTTACTTTTGATTTATGGGATTGCCTTTTTGTAGATGATAGTGATGAGCCAAAGAGAGCAAAGGCAGGATTAAAGAACAAAAAAATTTCGCGACGAGAGATACTTCATAATGCATTATCAAAAATAGCACCTATTGACCGTAGTCTTGTGGACACCGCTTTTGATGTTGTAGATTCGGCCTTTCGTAAAGTATGGCATGACCAACTTGTAACGTGGACTGTGGCAGAACGAGTTTCTGTGTTATTAGAAGGGTTAGGTCGTTCTTTACCGAAGGATGTGTTTGATGGGATAGTAAAAGCTTATGAAGATATGGAAATTCAATATATGCCCGACCCTGTGCCAGGTGCAGTCGATGCATTAAAAGAATTGAGTAAACAATATAAATTATCTATTGTATCGGATGCTATTTTCACTCCTGGCAAAAATTTGAGAATTTTATTACAGGAAGCGGGTATGTATCCTTATTTCGACTATTTTGTTTTTTCTGATGAGATAGGTGTATCCAAGCCACATCCAGCTGTTTTTGAAGCGGTAGCCCGACATTTTAATATTGAATTACAAAATATTGTTCATGTAGGAGACCGTCCTCATAATGATATTTTGGGACCACAATCTGTAGGTGCAAGGGGTGTGCTTTTAACAGCAGTGAAGGAAAGACCTTTAGATGGGGCCTGTCCAGATGCTATTTGCAAGAAATATGAAGATTTGCCCCGTATTATTCAGGAAATGGATACAGAGAGTTAAATAATATTTTTTATGAACACAAAAAATAAAAAAGTAGTAAAGGAGTAGCTAATATGAGTAAAGTCCCTCGATTTCTTATAGTAGATGGCTATCCCATAAAAAGCCGAGAACAATTTGATCAGGTAGGAATGAAACTTGCTGGAATACTTTATGCAGATTTGCTTATAAAATATTTACCAGAGGCAGAATATGATATCTGGTATAGTAGTGATGAAGGTGCCGTTCCACCGACAGATGAACAATTAAGTCAATATACAGGTGTTATCTGGCCTGGATGTAATCTAACGATTTACCATGAAGATGACCCACGAGTGCAAGCACATATCCACTTGTGTCAGCGTTGTTATGAAGCAGGTATTCCTCAAATAGGAAGTTGTTGGGGGATTCAATTAGCCAATTATTCTGCAGGTGGAAAAGTGGAGCCTCATCCTAAAGGACGCGAGATGGGAATTGCAACAAAAATCAGACTAACAGAAGAAGGGAAGAAACACCCCATGTTTAAGGGAAAACCTGAAGTATATTCTCATTTTGTTAGTCACGATGACCATGTAACCAAATTGGCAGATGGAGGAATTTTATTAGCGGGAAATGATTGGAGTACTGTTCAAGCGTGTGAGGTTCATTATAAGAAAGGTGTATTCTGGGCAACTCAATATCATCCTGAATATAATCTGCATGAAGTTGCACGGTTAATCATTGCACGTGAACCTAAACTTATTCAACAGGGAATGTTCCGAGACCACGAAGACATGATGATATATGTAACACGACTTGAAATGGTACATGCAAATCCCTCATTAAAATATATTCGCTGGCAATATAAGATTGATGATGATTTAATTGATGATAAAATCCGTGAATGCGAATTTATTAATTGGATAGAATATATCATCAAACCACGACTGTCCAAATAAAAATTTAAGATTAAAGGTACTAAAAAGATATTTTAATTAATAAAAGATAATTTAAAAAATACGAGGGGTGTTTCGAAGGTATTCGCTGTATCGGCAGAGGTGGGCAATGGCTTTTGCCATATTGGTAGGATTTTGGAAGACATAGATATTCATTTCTTCGAGTTTTTTTAGTACTGGATTTTTATTTTGACCGTGAGATAGGATCGTTGTGTCTGAAGCCACTACAATGGGTTTTTGGTAGGTTTGCATAAGTCTTGTAATTTCCTCTGCATCTTTTATCTCAAAATGGGTTCCGATCTCTGATAATTTGTCAAGTCCCAAATGTTTTGCCCGTTCTGAATTTTGGAGACGCACATATGCACTACCGATATAGCCAATGCCTAAGATAACCAGTATGTCAACCTCGTCGTCCTGTATTAGTATTTCCATTGAATTTTTAAATAAGTTTCTATCTGTTCCTGCGACCATATCCACAGGATTTGTTCGATTCCACCATTTAGGCATAATAGCATCTAATTTTTTTAATGTGTTTTCGGAAAGAGGAATGACGTTTAATCCTACTTTTGTACACACATCTGCAGAAATAACACCCCAGCCCCCCCCTTGCGATAGAATACCCACATTCCTGCCTCGGGGGAGTGGAACATTCGAAAGAAGATAGGCTGTTTCGGTTGCTTCATACACATCTTCAGTCAGTATTGCACCTTGTTGGATACAAATCCCGCGAAATAATCGGTAATCAGTGGCTAATGCACCAGTGTGTGAAGAAGCGGCGCGAGAACCTGCCTGAGTTTTGCCTCCTTTTAATATTATTACAGGTTTTTTCTTTGTTGTCTTTTTTAATTCGTTGAAGAAGAGACGAATATCCTTTGCACTTTCAATATAAGAAAAAATCACCTTTGTTTTGGGGTCAGAACCGAAAAAGTTCAAGTAATGGTAATTTTTAATAACTGCTTCATTGCCTGTGCTGATAAATCGAGATAGTCCTAAATGGTGTTCCATAGCCCAACTCATTATTGTGTTTCCAATATTCCCACTTTGAGATAAGATACTTAATCCACCTGGTTGAGGATATCTTCCTATCATTGAACAATACAATTTTTTTGGATATGGACTGACTACACCTGCGCAATTAGGACCGATAAGATATAGATTATTTTCGTGTGCAATTTGTTTTAATTTTTCCTGAGAAGTTTGTGCCTCTTCATTATTCAATTCTCCAAAACCTGCTGTTATGACAAGGACAACCTGAATACCTTTTTGGATACATTCCTGAACCGAAGGTAGAACTGTTGGTGGAGGAACAATAATAACCGCCAAATCTACCACTTCGGGCAAATCCAAAATAGAGGGATAACAAGGAATATTCAAGACCTCGCTTCGTTTGGGATTAACACCATATATCTTTCCTGTGTATCCCCCCTCAAGAGTATTAAACAGGACGCGAAAACCCCATTTGATTGGGGTATCTGTTATGCCAACAATGGCAATACTTTCAGGTTCAAATAGTTTCAATAGTGTGTTGAAATCAAGTGATGTTCTCTCTGTTTGTTCATTTTTTATCGAAATGTTCCCTTTAACTGCAAGGGCATCTACTGCAATAGGTGTATCACGATGTATCAAAATAGGATTTAATTCAAATTGACTGATTTTTGCTTCATTGCTTAATAGATTTTCAATAGATTTTATTATGGGGAAAATCTTTTTTGTATCAATAGGAGGGTCTCCGCGAAATGAATTAAAGATTTTTTTGAAATGTAATTCATAGATCATTTCTTGTAAATCAATTTCACTAATGGGGGCAGAACGGAAAGACACATCTTCTATCGCTTCTACAAAAATACCTCCTATACCGATATAAACACACACACCATATTCATTATGTTTCATTCCGCCAATGATAAGTTCGCGTTTACCATAAATATGTTTTTGTAATAAAAATCCCGATAGATTATGGTTTTGTGCATTGTTCTGAATCTCTTTTACTGCTTTTAATAAATCTTCTTCCGATTTTATATCTGTTTTTACTAATCCCAAATCGCTTTTATGGGCAATTCCTTCTGCCATACCTTTTATTGTTATCGGAAATTCTAAATTTTTTGAAGAGGAAATGAGTTCCTCTATGTTATAACAAATGCGAAAGTCTGCTATGGGTATTTTGTATTTTTCTAATAAATCTAATGTTTGTTTTTCAGAAAGAATAGTTGTTTGTTTTTGATTCATCAAAATAACTCCTGCGTCTTCACTTTGTAAATTGGCTTTTATGTTAACAAATTTTTAAACGGAATTTGTATTTAAAAACCAGTTTAATTATCTCTTTGTCTTCCTCGTCTCCAACGTTTACGAAGTTGTTGATGTTGTTTTAGATTTTCTTTTTTATTCTGTTCTTCTTCATGCAATTTTTTGTAAAACAAAGCTTCCTTATCAGAAAGATTATTATTCTGTATCATACGTTTAATTTTTTCAATATCAGTTGTGGTTCCTGTTGGTTTTATAGGACTCCCTTCCGTTTGTATAAAAGATAATTCTGTCGATGATTTTTCAGGGAGCGTATGATAGACGGAAATAATGATAAACGTAATAGCGTAAAGTAACGAAATGCTCAAAAAAACAAAATCATTTCTTTTCATGTTTGTAGCACCGATTACATTGGATACAATCTATTTCTTCAGGTCTTGAAATTCCGAGATCGCAATGTGTAGGGAAGGTTCTTTGCCAGAAAAATGAAAATATTCGAAGCGATTGGATTAAACTTAAAAAAGCACCTGTTGGACAAAGTACCCTGCACCAGAAACGGTTATATAGAAGACTTGCAACTAAAACAAAAATACCAAATATTGTTATGTAGTTTGATATGTCCAACGTAAAAAAGGATAGTAAGGGGTCGACGCTAATCATTGTTGCTTCCCGCACGATAAAATATATAAAGAAGAATAAAAAGGCAATGATGTATTTAAACTGTCGAGTTATGTACCATGTTTGTCTTGTCGGGGTTATTTTTCTATTTATCCAATTAAATTTGCTTATTAGTTCAGATAATGCTCCAAATGGGCATAAATATCCGCAGTAAATATTGCCATTGATTAGAACAAGCACAGGAATGCCAATAGTTAAAATGGTTGAGATATTCAAATGAAATTGTAGTTTCTCCACAGATAAGAGCTGAACAATGGAATAAAGCCCATATTGAATGTTTAACCAGAAACCCAAAACTATTACTACGGATATTAACCATAATGTCCGAAGTAAGTTATTATGGAAAAATCGAAGGATTATAGCCAGAAGAATAAATAAAAGAAAGATATATACGGAGTAAGTTGTATGGGCTAACGTATTGTAAGAGAATGATATTTTGGATTGAGTTATATTATTTGTTTGAATAATTTTTGCAAATTCTTTTCCTGAAAATTGAACAGCCCTTTTAACAGCATCGGAAGTTGTTGTCGCCCCGCTAACAATATCTATTTCTGAGATTGTTTCGGGCTGAAATATATTTTTCCCTTTATACAAAAAGAAGTAGTTTTCAACGAGAGATAAATAATCGGGGGTTTCGTTCGATTGGATAACTTTAATATCTTCAATATTCCCTTCTTTAGACACCTTAACTGCAATATCCATTTCTCCACCATATCCAATTACCTTAAATAGCGAAGCTGTTGAAAAAATATAGGAGATATGTTCATTCTGATTTTCATCTTTTTTTGTAACAGTATAATAACGGATTTGTCTATTATCAGGAAGCATTATTATTTCGGGTTGAAGTTCTCCTCCGTCGGATAATTCCTGGGCAATTATTGTAAATGTATCTTCGGGCAAAGGAGTTGTGACGCGATTATATATTTCAGTTGAGATAAAACATAAAATAAGGACTGGGAAGAGTATGTATCCAAGGTTTCTTCCCCATAATGATGACTGATGTGCTGGAGTTTTTTTTAGGAGGGGGATGAAAATGAAGGTAATGAGTAAATAATAGAAAATTACTTCAATTGAATACTTTAACCCTAAAAGAGGGAGCAACATAATTGGAAATAGAAAAGCCCCTATTCCTGCTCCGAGATTATCCCATACTTCTAAGTTTACCGCAATTTGAGCCGTGGTTAATTCTTTATCTAATGTATTGAGAAACATGGAAAGGAGAAAACCTAAAGCAAACCCCCATAAAAAGAATATAGCGAGATAAGTATAAAAATGGATGGATGATACGAAAATTATTGCAATTGTATAACAAATACAGACAGAAAAAAGAAAGAAAACAATGAAGAACGATTGCTTATTATTATCTGTATACAAAGCATTAAAGAGGAGGGGACTTATTGAGAGTCCCAGCATAAACATAGAGGATAAGAGACCAATGTAGGTTGAGAGAGTTCCATAATGGTATTGAAATTGTATAAGAAGGAGAATAGAAATCCCCATACTAATAGCACCAATAATGAAAATAGCAAAATATGTTTCTAAATTAATATAAAAACATGACCCTTTCCCTTTTCGGATAGATTTCCTTTTATATATCCAGCGTGCTAATAAAAAACATAATGGAGATGAGATTAACAGGAAAAAGACCAGTTGCTTAATGGTAATAATTTTATCTAATAACCCTGAATAACCCTGTTTCCAGAGATAAAAAAGATTACTATATAGAAAGCCGAGATATTTGTCTTCTGTATTAATTAAGTAATCTTCACGAATAAATTTTTTAATTTCCTCATATCGATTTTTTTGGAAAATAATTCTATCAGCAGGATATAGGTCTTTTACGATACTGGGTTTGATGTCTGAAATTTGTTGTTGTAAAACAGATAATCGCTGTTCAAGTGTTGGTATATGTTCACTCAAAGGATACGATACTGAACCAAATAGCCATGTCTCGTCACCTGGTTTTAATGCATTAAGCTTAAATACCTGTTGAAAAGTAAAATATATGGACGAACCAAGTGTTGCAATTTCGCCACCTAAAAAATTTTCTCCGCCTGACATACGAATTCCTGCGATTCCTTTGTCTGTAAGATGAGTTTTAAGTAAATCAAAAAAATGATTTGTCAAGTATTGGTTTGTAGTGATAGTTTGTGGGTCGCCTGTATAAACAAGGATGATGTCAAATTTATCATTAGTATTTTTCAAAAAAGTACGGACTTCAGTTTGTGGAAATATGATTTTTTCGCTATTTATAAGGGAATTTTCATGTAATAGTGAAACAATATTTTTAGATAGTTCGAAGTCAAAAGGTATCCATAAAATTTTTTCTATATTGTTAATACTTACTAAGTATGGTAGTGTGTAAATAAAGGGTTCACCGATGAGCAAAATATCTTTAGCATCATTTTTCTGAGCAAAGAAAGTAGATAATAACCGCAAACCATATTCCTGATTTGGGAAACTCAATGCGGGTTTGAGGTTTCGTAAAAGAATGAATTGGTTATCATCATACCCATATAAGTATTCTCCCTTTTGAGTAATTATTTTGCCTCTAAAATTTTCATTTTTTGTAATACGATTCCACAAAGACTTGTTTTCCCACGAATCCAGTAAGAATGCCAATACCAAAAGTAAAGGTAGAAGTAAGATAGGGAATACTTTTTTTAGAAATGGATAGTTTAGTGAGAGTAAGGAAGAAGTTATTAGGAACCACGCAGAAATACAAATAGGTATCCAATGAGAAAGTCCGAGGTAAATACTGAATGAAGTAATTAGTCCACCTATTACAGCACCGAAAGCCTCGTAAGCATATACATAACGAATTATTGTTGAAGGTTTGGAATTGCTAACATCATTTGTAAAATGGTTTTGCCACCATAAAGCACAATGGGTGAATAAAAATCCTGTAAGGAAGCTTATTCCTGCAGGTGCTATTGCGGAATATAAAAAAAGAGAATGTATGTTAAAAAGTTCGTATGTCGGAATAGTTGAGATAAATCGTGAGTTACGCACCAAAAAATGTCCCCACAACCATGAAGGGATATAGAGAAGAGAGGTAAATGGGAAAAAGTATGAATATTTGTAGGAAAGTTTTCCGATAAAAGAACCTGGAATAATCCATATAAACCAGAAAAAGTAAAAAACACCTAAGGTAAGTTCATTCTCTTCAATGCAATGCAGAAAATCACGCACGAGCAATGCTTGTGCAGTGATTGAAAAGAGACCTAATGAAATGGGTAAAAGATATTTTTTCACAATTACTCTTTAGTTATTCTTCGTGGAACACTTCTGCTTCAAAAACTTCAAATTCAGCACCTTCTTTATATCCATCTGGTGGTAAACCCGCTTTCATAGCCAGATGTTCCAGAGTTTGCTGTAAATTCCAATTTTGTTCCGGGGCTACCTGTGGTAAAAACAAAGCCTGGTAGTATCCTTTTTTCATAATTATCCCATGTTTCCCTAATTCAATTTCATTATAGTGATTTATTTTTTTTGGATGTGTAAGTAGGGATATATCAATCTTGATTTTAGGTAATTCATCTTTCGTGATAGGATAGAATCGGGGGTCTTTAAAGCCTGCATTATATGCATTTTGTAAAACGGATTTATACATTGGCTTCGTTGCGAAAATTTCACCAATACATCCTCGCAAGTCATCTTTTATTTTCAAAGTAACGAATGCGGCACGGGGCGTTTTCATTGTCTCTGTTATTTTAATGGGTATCTCATTGTCCGATGGTAGTTTGTTATGTTCCAGCACATATTCAAGTGTCCATCGTGCTAATTTTAACAAATCCTTTTTCTCTTCAGGTGTTAATGTTGTTGAAACATTCATAGATTTTTTTTCTCCTTTCTGCCATGTTCCCGCAAAGGCAATGCTAAAATAACTTACTGAATTTTGATAATCATTTACAATCTCACCGGATTGTTTATATTCTACAAGTTTCGCTTGAGTATTTTCTGGTAATAAATACATCAAAACTCCAATCCCATACGGACCACAAATTGTAATTCCTGTTTGTTTAATATATTCATAAAATCCCTTCACATCTCGTTTCTCTATATATTGATATGCTCCCATATCTAATTTTTTAAGATTTTCCGGAATATTCTCACTAAAAGGGACATAATTGTAATTGGGTCCATAATGAGTAAAATCGCTACTGGCAATGACTAATGTTTTTTCGTCAATATAGTTTTGTAGTATCTGAGCCACTTTTTCTGTGGTTTCTATGTCTAACCGTCCGCAAATCAGTGGGATTAACTTAAAGTCTTTTTTTAAGTATTGTAGCAATGGCAACTCAATTTCAACGCTATGCTCCCCTCGTTGTGCCAAAGGAAATTCCTTAAAATATGGGAATTTTTTTAATTCTTGAATAGTATCCACATCAAGGGGTATTTGTCCTAATGGAGTTTCATAAAAGTCCACAGAGGGAACACTTATTATATTTTCTAATGGTGCTCTGTGACTTGTCCCTAATATAATTATTCTTGAGTATAAAGATTTTTCTGTTGCTTTAATTCCTTTACATGCGGTTAATCCTGAGTATGCATAACCTGCATGAGGTAATATCAGTCCGATAACACTTTTTATTGGCTCTACATCTGCTTTATTAAACAACTCTGAGATTTGTTGTTTTAGTTTTTCGGGAGATGCATCATACCATTGTCCAGCTATTAACGACTGGTAGACTTTTTTAGAATGTATTTCTTTAGTTTGGTCTGAGGTAGAATTATCACCACATGCAAATGGGATAAGAAGGATGGACATAAGGAATAAACCAATATAAGAATACGTTTTCATAATACTCATCATACTTCCCTTACTCATTCTTCTTTTATTATATTAAATTTCAACCCATCCATGATGACGGTTTAGGTGAAAATTTTCTTGTTTTATTTTTAGAATTAAAGTAGGTAGAAAGTTTCTTATTAGATAAAGGTATCGCATATGTTTGTCGAACTAATGAAGGTTTTTTAATACCATATCTTGTAATTATGGCTGTTACTATATATGATAAAAATCTTCTTCTATTTATTGCCATATTCCATATATCTCCGTGTTACATTTGGGACATTTCCCCTGTGAAATATTGTTTTGAAGGATATTAAAACCATATCGCTCTATAAGCAAGGTTTTGCATGATGGACAGTATGTATTTGAACTCTCTTTATGGATAATATTGCCAATATATACGAATTGTAAACCTTCATTTAAAGCGATTTGACGTGCTTTTAGAAGAGTCTCTAAGGGTGTTGGGGGTAGATGAGTCATTTTATAACGAGGATAAAATTGGGAAAAATGCAATGGTGTATCTTTCCCTAAATTTTTTGCTACCCATGCGGATAATTGTTGCAGGTCTTCGTCTTTATCATTTAAGGTGGGAATAACTAAATTAGTGACCTCAAGTTCAACCCCTGCATTTTTAGTTAATTCCAGTGTTCTTAATACAGGTTTTAGTGTTCCATCGCATACGGTTCTATAAAATTCCTCTGAAAAGCCTTTTAAATCTATATTTGCGGATTGGACAAAAGGTAGTAATTGCTTGTAAGGTTCTTCGTTAATATATCCCGCAGTTACAAGAACATTTTTTAACCCTTTTTCAATAGATATTTTACAGCACTCATACGTATACTCATAGTAAGCTAATGGCTCTGTATAGGTATAAGCAATGGAAGGACATTGATACTGAATAGCCAATGCGGACATCTGTTCAGGTTCTACAAATTCCGTTTCCATTTGGTATGGTTCTGTCTGAGATATTTCCCAATTCTGGCAATTTTTACAATGGAGATTACAACCTACGGTAGCAAGGGATAAAATAGGTGTCCCTGGTAAAAAATGATAAAGAGGTTTTTTCTCTACAGGGTCAACATGGATAGAGCAGGGATGTCCATAAGTAACTGCGTAAAGTTTTCCATCAATATTTATACGAATACGACACTCTCCCTTTTGACCATGTTCAAGAACACAATAACGGGGACAAAGTTCACATTTAACTAATGTTGTCATTTTAATCAAATTGAGTTATCTGTTTTACTTATATTATAACGGTAAAAAATAAATGAAGGGAACTTTTTGTTTCCTTTTAGTGTTTATTAATAAAAATACAAAATATTTAAATATTTTAATAATAAGTAAAATAAATAATTTGAAATATTAATTATTTTATGATAAAATAAACTCACAAATCATTAAAACAAGGAATTGATATTATGCAATGTAATTGTTCCGATGAAAAAGGCACTATTCTTGTTTATTCATGTTCAGGTATTGCCAATACAGGATTAGTAGCAGACCGTGTTGTTAGAAATTTAGTAAAAGATAAGGTATGTCGTGGTTCATGTCTTTCAGGAGTAGCCTCTGATTCTTCAGGCTTCATCCAATCTGCATTGGGAGCAGATAGGAATGTAGTAATAGATGGCTGTCCTGTTTCCTGTGGAAAGAAAATATTTGAGAAGAGACAAATACCATTTGAGCATATTGTGATAACGGATTTAGGCGTTGAAAAGGGGAAGACAATTGTTACAGATGAATTAGTCCATGAGATTACTGAAGTGGTTAAGAAAAAAATATAAAGATAGCATTACACATATTGTTGGAGATGCATAATGGAACGATATGATGAGTCAGCCTATGAGATATTGAAAACAATTCAAATGATTCAGAGATGGATGCATAGTCGGTTTCATAGTTGTTCTTCAGAAAAGGAAAAAATAAAATTTGGGCATGACCTCACAATGCCTCAGTTTCAGATGTTGGTCACAATAAAAAATTATGAGCCATTAAAATTAAAGGAATTAGCGGAATACTTGTATGTTTCTCCTCCTGCAGCAAGTTTGATGTTAGACCGATTAGTGGAATTGGGGCTGGTAGTTCGTGAGCAGTCATCTGAAGACCGTCGTGAAATACAAATCCGCTTAACGCCAGAAGCCAGTAAGACCCTGAAATGGCATGAAAATCAAGTGTTAACAGGGATAAGTGACTTATTAAAAGGTTTAGGCGATGAAACTGCATCTCAATGGGTTGATGTTTATAAAAAAATAAGAGAATATTTAATATCTGTCCAGAATAACAACAAATAAAGTGAGGAAATTTTATGAATGACGATGAGATAAAAAAGTACATAACAATTTCAAAATTAGTCTCATTTTTAATTGCAATTTTAATCTTTTTATTGGGGATTGTTTCCTTTCTTTTCTTTTCTTCTTTTCGCAAACCTCCAGCACAAGCAGAACAGGAAGAGCGTCCCATTCCTGTTGATGTAGTTCAGGTGCAACCGGAAGATGTTCCAATTATATTAAATGGTTTTGGAGAAGTCCGAACCTTAGCAACGGTTCCTATAGCACCGGAAGTATCGGGGCGTGTTATTCATATTCATCCAAGATTGGAAGCCGGTGAGGTTATCCCTGTAGGGGAAGTCTTATTTGAAATAGATCCCAGTGATTACCAAGTTCGCCTAAAATCTGCACAAGCAAGTTTAGAACAGGCAAAGCAGACATTGAAAAGGACACAGGAACAGTTTGCCTCCGATAAAGAACGACTTAAAACATTAGAGCGTACTAAAGACCTTGCTTATTCAGAGTTCCAGCGTGTGAAGCAGTTATTTGAAAGAGAAAAAGTGGGTACACAATCGAATGTTGAGCAAACAGAACGGGCGTACAATCAGGCATTAGATGCTTATAATTTATTAGTCCAATCTGTGGAGTTATATCCTTTAAGAGTTAGAGAATCTGAGGAGGTAGTGAAAAATGCGGAAGCCCAATTATCCCAGGCAGAAATAAATCTATCACGGACACAGGTAAAGGTTCCTTTTAACGCACGGATTAAAACAGTGAATCTTGAAGCAGGACAATATGTAACCCCTGGTTCTGTTGTAATGACACTTTCAGATGATTCCATTCTGGAAATATCAGTCCCCTTAGATGCGAAACAGGCAACGCAGTGGCTTCCATTTCAAAAGGATAATATCAATATTGATTCTGCATGGTTTCCACCATTAGAGCCTAAAGAATGTGAAATTCTATGGACAGAGGATAAAGAAAATCATAAATGGAAAGGTTTGTTACATCGTATCGAAAGATATGATGAAAAAACGAGGACAATTTATGCAGTTGTTCGTATTGAAAAGGAAAATGTGTTTTCCTTATCTGATGATAAAATACCATTGGTTCAGGGTATGTTTTGTCAGGTAAAAATTCCAGGCAAGATATTATCGGGTGTATTTCGTTTGCCAGATACTGCAGTAAGTTTTGAAGGGACAGTTTATGTCGCAGAGAATGACCGTTTAAAGTCAGTTCAAGTGGAACGATTATATATTCAAGGTGATGAAGTTATAGTAAAAGGTCTTAAGCCAGGGACTGTTGTTGTTACAACTCGTTTGGTTAATCCGATAGAGAATTCACTGTTGGAAATCCAAAAATCGGGAGATAAGGAATCTGATTCATGAATCAGTTTTTAGGGTATTTTGTCGGAAACCGTGTTTTTGCGAATATATTGACTGCAGTTATACTTATTGCAGGATTAATTTCTCTGTTGTTAATTCGGAGGGAATTATTCCCTGAATTCTCTTTAGATATGATAACAGTCCAGGTAATATATCCCGGTGCAGACCCAGAGGAAGTTGAAGAAGGTATTTGTCGTAAGATTGAGGAATCCTTAGATACCGTAGAAGGAATAAAACGATATACTACCGTCGCTTCGGAAAATATGGGAATGGCAAATATTGAAGTGATGGATAGTTATGATTTAAGTAAGGTATATGATAAGGTTCGTAATGCCATTGATTCTATTTCTACATTTCCAAAAGACGCAGAGAAACCAATAACGAATGAAGTAACTATTCGCCGTGAGGTTATTCAGGTAGCATTATCTGGAAATTTACCCGATAAAATCTTAAAAGAGTGGGCAGAACAGATAAAAGACGAATTACAGGCACTTCCAGAACTTTCGCAGGTTTTTATTTTTGGTGCAAAACAATATGAAATAGGGATTGAAGTGTCTGAAGAAAAACTTCAAAAGTTAGGGCTAACCTTTTCGCAGGTAGCTTCGGCAATTCGTTCCGGAAACTTGAATATTTCTGGAGGGCTTATTCGTTCTAAAGGTGCGGAAATACGAATTCGAACAATAGGTAGAAAATATTATGCAGATGAATTGGCTAAGATAGTAGTATTAGCCAAACCCACAGGTGAAGTGATTACTCTGGACCAGGTAGCGGAAATACGGGATGATTTTAATGAAGACCCCTTAGAGGCAGATTTTAATGGAGAAAAATCAGTTTTGATCTCATGTTTCAAAACTCAGGAAGAAGATGATATAGCCATATCAGATGCAGTCAAAAAATATGTAGAATCAAAGCAAAAACAACTGCCTCCTGGAGTGAAAATTTCTGTATGGAACGACAGAGCTCGATTAATTCGAGCACGATTAAATCTGCTTGAGATAAATGGTATTCAAGGGTTGATTATTGTTATTGTGATGTTATTGTTACTGATGAATGCTCGTTTATCATTTTTCGTTACTTTAGGAATCCCTATTTCCTTTGCAGGGGCTATATGCATTATGTATCTTCATGGCAGTACTTTAAATATGATGTCGTTATTTGGGTTAATTATGGTATTGGGTATGCTGGTTGATGATGCAATTATAGTCGGTGAAGCAATATACTACCATCGCCAGCGAGGATTGCCCCCCATGAAAGCGGCGTTAACGGGTGTAGAGGAAGTGGGATTGCCCGTGATAGGGGCTGTAACAACAACAATAGCCGCATTTATCCCGTTGATGTTTGTGAGTGGAATTATGGGTAAGTTTATTCGTATTTTGCCCATAGTTGTTATTTCTGCGTTGAGTGTATCATTATTTGAATCTCTTTTCTTGCTTCCTGCTCTTAATGATTTGCCTGATTTATCTCATACCATTTCAAACTCTGATAATCGGAGACATCCTCTGAAAAGACTAAGATGGTTTTTTAGTGATTTTCTCGATGCTTTTGTTGAAAAAATTTATCTTCCATTTTTAAATACCATGTTAAAGCATCGTTATATTTCGTTAACAGCCTTTATCGCTATATTATTAACGATAATGGGACTTGTTCGGGGGCAAATTATTAAATTTGAAGTTTTTACTGAGGCTGATGGGGACTATTTAATGGCACAGGTTGAGTTTCCTGCGGGGACACCGTTTCATGTTACAAAAGATGCTGTAAAAAGAATGGAAGATGCCCTAAAAAGGTTAGCAGAGAAAACCACCACTATAAGTGGCGAACCGTTGGTTAAGAATGTTTATAGTGTTGTGGGGCAGAGTAGTAGTGGATTTTCTGCTCAGGGGGGAAGTAATGTAGGTGAAATTAGAGTAGAATTATTACCCACAGAACGAAGGGGGATTCATGCAAAGAAATTAAGTTCTATGTGGGCAAAGGAAACAGGGACTATCCCAGGAACATTAAAACAGAAATATGATGTAAGTGGAGGAGGACCTCGTGGAACAGGAATTGAATTATGGCTAAGAAGTGAGAACCTTCAGGATATAATTCGTGCAAGTCAGGAGATAAAAGAAAAACTTAAAACTTACGATGGAGTTTATCAAATTGAGGATGATTATCGCCCTGCAAAAATTGAAGCGAGGTTTTATCTGAAACCAGAGGCGCAAACATTGGGGATAACTCTGGATTCATTAGGTAGGCAATTAGCGGGTGGCTTTTTTGGAGAAGAAGCGGTTCGAATTCAAAGGGGTAGAGATGATATCCGTATACGGGTTCGTTATCCTCGTGAGGACCGTAGCTATCTCTCTATATTAAATCAAGTTCGCATAAGGACAAATCAAGGATATGAAGTTCCTTTATTTGCTGTGGCTGATGTAGATTTTACTCCAGGTTTTTCTTCTATTACACGTGTTGATGGAATGCGAAGAGTTGTGGTAACAGCAGATATAGAGACAACAAAGGCAAATTCAACAGAAATTATTGGTGATTTAACAAATAATTTTCTCCCATTGCTCCAAAGGAAATATCCAGGATTAATATGGTCGTTTGAAGGACCTCAACAAAATAGTAGAGATGCACTTGGCTCCTTAAAAGTGGGTTTCCCTATTGCATTGTTATTAATTTTCCTGATTATTTCATCGATATTCCATTCTTATTCTCAACCGATATTAATTATGCTTACCATTCCATTTGGTGTTGTAGGAGCATTGATTGGTCATTTATTGTTCGGACAAACTGTTACACTTATGAGTTTATTCGGTATTGTTGCCCTCGCTGGTGTGGTTGTTAATGATGCTATTGTTTTTGTGGATTGCTTTAATGCAAACCTTGGCGAGGGGAATAGTTTTATTTCTTCAATACTTCAAGCAGGTAAGAGAAGGTTTCGTGCTATTTTCTTAACTACAACCACTACATTTGGAGGGCTTATAGGTTTGCTTTTTACACGAGATATGCAAGCACAATTCCTGAAACCGATGGCAGTCTCATTAGCCATAGGTTTAGTTTTTGCGACTATTGTCACGCTTC
Source organism: Candidatus Hydrogenedens sp. (assembly GCA_035361075.1). Taxonomy (NCBI): domain Bacteria; kingdom Pseudomonadati; phylum Candidatus Hydrogenedentota; class Candidatus Hydrogenedentia; order Candidatus Hydrogenedentales; family Candidatus Hydrogenedentaceae; genus Candidatus Hydrogenedens; species Candidatus Hydrogenedens sp. Next base: position 44,372 of record DAOSBX010000007.1, read on the forward strand.
TATTTATACCTACTATTATTGGTATATTAAATGATGTTCGAAGATTAGCATATACAATTAGAAATCGAAGAATTCCAAAACCTGAGGAAGTAGAGCCTGTATTTTCAATGTTAGAACAGAAAAGGCAATTAGAAAATAGTTCCTTATGAGGATAGATATTGGAGGAATGGTATAACATGTTTGAAGCTTTTTTAATTCGTTGGCGAAGTTATTATTATGGCTTGAAATTTGCCAGAAAGGGAAGAAAATGTCGTATTCAGGGAAAACACTTTACTATAGAGGGGCATGTGGAGTGCGGGGATTATTGCCGGTTTCGGGATTATGTGATACTTCGCACTCATAAAGATGGAAAAATAATAATGGGGACCCATTCATTATTGAGTTACTATACAATTTTAGAATCTACAGCATTGATACAAATTGGAAGTAATACCGCTATTGCGGAATTTACAGTTATTCGAGATACAAATCATATATTTTGGGGGACAAAAGAGCATTTTGCTTTAACACCTCACATAGCCAAGCCGATTATTATTGGGGATAATGTTCTTGTAGGAAGTCGCTGTTATATACATCCGGGGGTAGAAATTGGAGATGGTGCTATTATTGGTGTGGGAAGTGTCCTTGTAGAGGATACGAAGGTAGGACCTCTGGAAATATGGGCAGGGGTCCCAGCACGAAAAGTGGGACATCGTTTGGAAAGTGTTCCTCCTGAGAAATTACAACAAACAGAGGAGTTAATAAAACAATATGGAATTCGCAAATTTCGATATTAAAAAATTTTTCTTCATATGGATTATAAGTTTATGTATTTTTATATGTTTATCAGCTACTTCACGAGAGACGGATGTAGATTCTTTCCCATTAAAATCAGATGATACTGCAAAAATTACTCAAGAACTCCCTGAGTATTTAGATTTACAAACAGCACAAAAAATAGCATTAGAACAAAATCCTTCATTAAAAGCGGTAACAGAACGGATAGAACAAGCTCGACAGAAAGTCAAACAAGCGTTAGCCCAGTATTATCCTCAAATTATTGCCAATTATACCGCATCGCATACAGACCTATCGAACACTGCTATACGGCGTGCACAGAGTACAGCATGGGAGCAAAGTTCAAATGTAATTTCTCAATCTATGTTTAGAAGTACTGGTGGAGCCAGCACAGATATCATGTCTTCGATACCGTGGGAAACTATTTTGAACTCATGGATTTCAGCATATCAAGCAAGTGATAAAGTTCCAGAGTCACAGAATAATTATGCGTTGAATTTTATTATGAAATATACCTTATTTGATGGTTTTGCCCGTAAGTATACTCTTGCTTTGGCTAAGTTAGGTGAGGAAAGTGCTCAGGAGTCTCGTCAAGAAGCCATACGAATATTATTGTCCGCAGTAGCAAATAGTTTTTATGCGGTACAATTAGCAGAGGAAAATCTCCGAATAGCCGAAGCTGATAAAGCATTCAATGAAAGACTTCTTTATGAAGCGCGGGTAAAACAAGAATTAGGAGCGGGTTCTTTAAGTGATGTTTTAAATTTTGAAGTACAGTTAAGGTCAGCAGAAGCACAAATTATTAATGCCCGTCAAAATCGTGAGATTGCTCGCATATCTTTAGCAGGCGTAATGGGGTTAAATACAGGCATACTCCCTGATAATGTAAAATTAACACCACTAAAAGATGAGACAGATGAAGATTTAAAAAATCCCGATATGGATGAATTGTTATCACTTGCGTTACAAAGCAGACCTGATTTGAAAATGTTAACTTTAGCTATCCAGCAATCTGAAGCACAGATTGGACAAAGCCGTGCTACTTTATATCCACAGATGGGATTATCTTTGTCCCGTTCGGCGACAAGGACGGTGGACAGCGAATTTAGTTCAGATGATTTTGCTACTACTGTAAGTGTCGATATTTCATATAACCTCTTTTCTGGGGGTAAAAACCGAGCATTACGGGCAGAAGCACGTGCAAAACTCCGAGAGGCAGAGCAAAATTATTATGCAGGAAGAATTGATGTGATAACTGATGTTCAGAGTACCCTTCAGGAATTAAAATCGGTACAAGAACAACTGAAACTACAGAGGGAAAATGCACAGTATGTTAGAAAAAATAGGGATTTGGTGGAGCAGGAATACAAAGCAGGGCAAACGTCATTAGTCCGCTTAAATCAAGCACAACGTGATTTAATTGAAGCGGAAGGTAGACTTGCTTCTGCTCGGGTTGCCTTATTCCGAGCGTGGTATCAGTTGAAAACTGTTACTGCCCAATCTCTTTCAGATCTTCCAAAATTTTAAAATTCTCTCTCGGATAGTAACCTTTTCTTTGATGCTGGATTTGTGGTAGTCACTCACTTTATTTGATACCTCTGTTTGCATTAGAATTCCTGTATATTTTTGATTGGATATAGATATTAGGATATTGGTTACTTAACATCTAATTGGAGTTTATCTTATGAATAAATTAATGTATTCAAGAAGAACATTTATAAAGAATGTTCTTATGGGAACAGCGGGAATGGCTGTTACGCCGATGATAATCCCCTCTTATGTATGGGGAGCGGAACCTTCTACTTTGCCAAATGAAAGAATAACTGTTGCTTGCATTGGTGTAGGAGGTCAAGGCAAATATGACATGAAGGCGTTTTTAAGTTTGCCTGAGGTTCAGGTAGTTGCTGTTTGTGACGTGGATGATAATCATGCACAGGAAGCACAAAAAATAGTCAACGATTTTTATGCTCAAAAGAAGAACATACCCGAATATAAAGGTTGTGATGTTTACCATGATTTTAGGGATGTCATTGCTCGTAAAGATGTGGATGCGGTGATGATAGCGACTCCTGACCATTGGCACCCTATTATATCCATTATGTCGGCACAATCAGGGAAAGATATTTATTGTGAAAAACCGTTAGCAAATTCTATCCCCGAGGGTAAAGCAGTAGTAGAGGCAGTCCGTAAATATCGTAGAGTATTTCAAACAGGTAGTCATGAACGTTCCCGAGATAATGCAAGGTATGCATGTGAATTGGTTAGGAATGGAAGAATAGGTAAATTACATACGATACGGGTAAACATGCCTGTGGATAATCATACCCCGATTCCTCCACAGCCCGAAATGCCTATTCCTCCTGGTTTTGACTATGATTTCTGGCTGGGACCTGCCCCAAAAGAACCCTATACAGAAAAAAGATGCCATTTCTGGTTCCGATATATTCTGGACTATAGTGGTGGAGAAATGACAGACCGAGGTGCTCATATTATTGATTTAGGCCAATTAGGTAATGGAACGGATGATACATTCCCCATCTCTGTGGAAGGGAAAGGCTTTTTCCCGAAAGAAGGATTGTTTAATACCGCAATGAGTTATGAATTTCGATTTGAGTATGCTAATGGTGTTGAATTATTAGGAAAGAGTGTAGGACCGCGTGGAATTAAGTTTGAGGGTGATAAAGGATGGATTTTTATTTATATTCATGGTGGTGACCTGCGTGCCAATCCTCCTTCATTACTTCAAGAAACTATAGCCCCGAATGAAATACATTTAGGCAGAAGTAAGGGACATCATAAGAATTTTATTGAATGTGTTAAATCCCGCAAGGACCCGATGGCTCCTGTGGAAGTGGGTTATCACACTGCAACTATGTGCCATATGGCAAATATTGCCATGAGACTTGGACGAAAATTGAACTGGGACCCAGAGAAAGAAATGTTTGTTAATGATGATGAAGCCAATCGCATGATGCAACCTTCGATGAGAGCACCTTGGACATTAGGTTAAACATAAAGGAGATAAAAAATGAAAAATATTTATATTCTAATTAACATATTCCTGACATTGATATTTTTAACATCGACTACCTTTGCTCAGGAAATTCCAAACATTAAAGATGCCCTGAATTATCTACAAACGTATAAGTTTGGAATGAATCGTGAACCGTTAGAGCCTATTCTTGATGCAGTAAAGACAACTCAAAATGACCCTGTGAAACAGGAACAGTTATCAAAACAACTTGTAGCGGTTTTACCGAAATGTACCATTGATGGGAAAAGATTTATTGCACGCCAATTAGTTGTGATTGCAACACCATCTGTTGTTCCGGGAATTGAACCTTTATTGAAGAATAACGAAACAATTGATATTGGTTGCCGAATATTAGAGCAAATCCCCGGCAAGGAAGCAACGCAATCTCTTATAAAGGTGTTGAAACAAGAGTCTATAACAGAAGATGATGAAGTTGCCATTATCAATTCTCTGGGAAGAAGAAAAGATAGCTTATCTGTTGAAACATTGTCCCAATATCTGGAAAATCCATCACAGAAACTACAAAATTCAGTGATAATTGCCCTTGGTTCTATAGGTGGGAAAGAAGCAGGGAGTATTCTCTGGAACTGGGCTAAAAGTAAATCCATGTTGGAAAATTCTAATGTACAGTCTGCTCTCTTGAAAATTGCCAGTCGGTTGGCAGAAGAATTGACTGAAAAAGATATGGCTTTGGAAATCTATTCTTCTTTATTCAGTAATGATAAAGTTACCCCTATAAACAGAGCATATGCCCTGAGGGGATTGGTACAGTTAAAGGGTAAAGATGCCTTTGAAGAAGTCTGGCAAAGTGTTGGAAGTGAAGACACAGTACTTTCTTCTTCTGGTATTGATTTGTTAAAAGATAAAGCCTTTCCTGATACGTTACTTTCTGAACGATGTGTAAGTACATTAGAAACTGCAAAGCCAAGACTTCAGTTTGGTTTGTTAGAAGTTATTGCTTCCCGTAAGATTACAGACGTTGTCCCACAGGTGTTAAACCTTATAGAAAAATCTGATGGAGAATTGAAATTGTCAGCAATTCAATGTCTTAGTCGGGTAGGTGATACTCGTGCTATTGAACCGTTAATGAATATTGCTTTAAGTGGACCTCGTGATGTTAGAGAAACAGCAAAAGATGCTTTAATAAAATTGGATAATCCCGATGGGAATAAGTATCTGATGGATAAAATGCAAAAAGGTAATTTAGATGTCAGAAAATTAGCCGTTGAATTGCTTACAGAACGTAGGGCTGTTGAAGCAAAAGAGATTATGAAGAACGCTATCATAAAAAATGACAAGGATATTATAGATGAGGCCCTAAATTATTTTGCAATATTAGGGGATGAGCAGGATTTGCCTTTCTTGTTTGATAAACTTATGGCCGATATTGAAAATAGTTCTTCTTATATTCCTGCTCTTTCTTTAATCATTGATAGAACAGGTGATGAAGGCAAAAAGGTAAAAATTATAATGGACCAGTGGGTGAAATGCAATAATGATTTACAAAAGAAATCTTTGATTTCATTATTAGGGAATATTAAAAGTCCAGAAGCGTGTGCAGTGCTTGAAAGGTTTTTGACAAGCGAGCCTGCGTTAAAAACAAATATCTTTCAATCCATGGGGCAATGCGTTGACGTAAATACATTGGAGAAGATTATAAATGAGGTTGAAAAAGAAAATGTTGATGAGGTGAAAAATGCAGGGATACTAAGTTCGCTAAATATTTTGAGAACACTGAATCTAACGGATAAGCAGAAATTTGATTACTATATCACCCTTTGGAAATTGACAGGGGAAAATCCTACAATTCAGAAAAATATATTAGGTGGTTTTACAAAATTAAGTTTGGTAGAGGTTTTAGATTTTATAGAGGGAATAAAGGTAAATGATACTATAAAAGCGGATTGGGCTAATGTAAGGTTTAATGTGGCAAAAAATATTAGTTTTTCTTATCCTTCAAGAACGATGTCTATTTTAGAGGAGATGCTTCCTAACTTGAAGGACAATCAGGCTAAGGAGGTAGAAAATTTGCTAAAAGGTCTTAAAAACAAAGGTGAGTTTCTATGTTCGTGGAGCATAAGTGGTCCATATCGAATGGAAGATTATAGTGCAAGACGGTTATTTGACGAAGTTTCATTACCTCCTGAGACTGATTTAAATTCTGTAAAAGATTGGCGTATTTTGCCCTTAAAAGTGCGTGACGATGGTCTAATTTATGCAGATTTGGCTGAATATTCTGGTGGTGAAGTAGAATGTGTAGCGTATGTTGCATGTAAGATTACAGTGCCAGAACCTGTGGAAGGAAAGATATTATTGGGTACTAATGATGGTGTTAAAGTATGGCTCAATGGGAAACTGGTTCATTCATTTGCAGAGGGAAGAACTATGATTCCTGAACAGGACAATGTTCCTGTTAAGTTAGAGAAAAATAATATATTGTTAATGGCAATATATAATCAAGGTGCAGCGTGGGAATTTACTGCAAAACTTCAGGGGATAAGCCCCGAAAAAGTAGAGGTGGTGCCATATAGTCCGTAAAAGTTGGATTTGCCCAAAATTTTTAGAACTATTTAAATGTTTGATATATTTATAAGTGGATAGCAGATAAGGAGATAATTTAGCTTTGCCGCAACTGGTTATTGAGCAACCGGGAATATCTATTCAGACGGTGCCAATTGGAGACAAGGACATTGTTCTTGGCAGGTCGAGTGAGTGTGATATTGTGTTAAGTGCAGGGGAAATATCACGTCACCATGCAAAAATTGTTGTGAGAGATGCTAACTATGTGCTTGTAGATTTAAAAAGTTTAAATGGTACATATCTAAATGGACAGCGGATTACAGAGCACATATTGAAACATATGGATGAAATATGGTTAGGTAGTCAATGTCGAATTATTTTTAGAGATGACACACAATATGGGAAAACGTGGAAAGAAGATACTATCAATGATACAAAGGAAGAGATAATTCATCATGTAGAGCATATTCGAGAACAGATAGAAGAAGTGGAAAGTACACTGTTTCAAATTAATAAAGAAAAGGAGGAAGATAGTCAAGCTTTAGATACAGCATATACACCTATTGTTGATATTAAGAAATTAGGTCGTGCCTATCGTCGTTTAGATGTGCTTTACAAAGCGACACAAATAATGGGTTCAGCTGCAGATTTAGATACAAAGTTGGCTCAAGTACTGGACTTAGTTATAGAAGTTCTTTCTGCAGATAGAGGTTTTATCCTGCTTAAAGATGAATCTGGGAAGTCATTAGTAACCAAAGTAGCACGAGCGATGGAAAATGGATTAGAAGCCTCATCTCCGAGTATGGGTATTGCAGGTAAAGCGGCAATTGATGGAGAGCCTGTACTTATGATTGACAGGTTAGCCAACCCAGAGTTTGGAAATCGAGAAAGTGTTATTATGCGTAAGATTACAAGTGCTATGTGTGTTCCGTTGAAAATTGAAAATCGAATTTTAGGTTCTATTTACATAGATTCTATCCAAAAAAGAGCCTTTTTTGATGATGAAGATTTAGAACTCTTCTTCTCTTTGAGCAATCAGATTGCTCTTGCCATAGAAAATGCTCAGCTTAACCAAAAAATGATTGAAGAAGAGAAAAGGCGTGAAAATTTTAGAAGATTTTTGCCAGATGTGATTGTTGAAGAAATTCTTAAAGCGGGTTCTAATATACAATTGGGAGGTGATAAGAAAAGAGTAACTACTATGTTTTGTGATATACGAGGTTCATCGAAGTTGGCTGAGAGTGTTTCTCCGCAGGAGTTAGTAGCTTTACTCAATGAACATTTCACCGCTATAACCGAGATTGTTTTTGCATGGCATGGCACATTAGATAAATATATTGGTGATGAAATAATGGCGGTTTTTGGTGCACCTATTTCTACTGGAGATGATGCATATGCGGCTGTTTGTGCTGCGTTGAATATCCTTAAGACCAATGAGGAATTAAATGTAATCCGAATTTCAGAGGGTAAACCTGCTTTCCAACTCGGTATAGGAATAGAAACTGGAGATGTTATTGCAGGATTTATTGGTTCTCCTAAAAGGATGGAATATACAGTTGTAGGGGATAGGGTCAATATTGCAAAGAGATTGTGTGATATGGCAAATCCCGGAAGTATTGTTGTTGGGAATGAAACATGGTTAGAATTAAAAGATAGGGTTAGAGGAGTCCCTATCGGAACATTCAAGGTAAAGAACAAAGAGCAATTTATTGTTGCCTACGAGATAAAAGAACTTTTATAACTCTAATTTTTAAGATATCAGTATTTAATAACTTAAATTTCTGATTCTGTTAAAAAATACTTCCAGATAATCAAAGATAAGCAAATAATTCCTATAGTTATTATAAATATATGTAGTCCCCAAATTTTTAATAGTGTCGTATTTTGCACCTCTGTTTCTATTTCGGAGTGAGTGGGTTCTTGTAAGAGGTGTGGCGGAAGGGTTGTGTTATAAATATTATGAGCCATTTCTATTGCTTGAAGTGCTTGTTGATATAGTGAGTTTTTAATCACCTTTTTACCATTTTTTGTATCAATTAGGGTATACCCATTTTTTCTCCAGCCTTCTTCTAAACGTTTTCTTCGTAATACAGGAGCCTCATAGGATATTTCAATACGATGTCCCATTTCCCGTCGATGTATTTGAGGTGTATCCCATGGAGTATCGATAACAATTTCTACAGATTTTCCAGTTAATTCTGGGAGGGTAGATTCTTTGAGCCATTGATTTTGAATAATAATAGCACCGTAAAATTGTGTTTGCTCTTTTGAAGTTTTAATAAGAAATGTGGGAACATCCTCAGGGATTTCTCCGTAAAATGTTACTACTCCGCTGATTATATTTATAATAGTCATATATGTTATTAGTAAATTCATGGATATAAAAACCGTATCGCCTTTTTATTCTTTTTCGTTATATGATATATGATTGTATGATATTCTATTAAACTATTTATGTTCTATAAAATAATCCAGAAATGAATATGAAACAATTAAAATCTTTATTTTTATTTACAATCTTTATAGGTTTGATTATAAGTTATTTCTCATGCAAATCTACATCTGCAAGAGAAAAGCCGATAAATAACACAACAAATGATGACGTAATAACATTAAATGAATCTCTTAGTGAGATACTAAAAGAGTCTGCTTTGTTAAATGTAGTTATACGTCGTTTAGGTACTGAACAGCCTATTTCAATTTCTATATTAAATGGTTCAGAGACGCGTTGGGTAAAAATTGAAAAACCTGCAAAGGAAATTCCAGAGTTAATTTCACAAATCGCAAATGTTACAAATATGTCTATACAAAATAGTAACAATTATTTCTTTTTATATCCCGCGGAACAAACTATCTATGAAAATATGACAGCCCTATCTATGGAAGGGTTACCTAATAAGTACGACACAATTATCGTATCTGCTGCATTTGGAACTGGCACACAATTATTCAATGTCTTTAATAGTCTTAATTTTACTTATGGATGTAATATTGTTGCTGATAATAGTATTGCTGAATTGCCGTCGGGTGAGATTGTAATATCTAACTTGCCACTTTCTGTTGCCTTAGAAATGATACTAAAAAGTGCCAGAATTGTCCCACAAAACTTAAAATATTGTGCCACAGATAATTTTATATTTTATTATTCTATATTAAATAATCGCAAAAATGATTTGGAAAATTGTAAGGCTTTTGAGAATGAAACCAAAAATCCTTTATTAGAAAAAGAAGTCCTTATTTCTCTTCCTAAGCCAGTAACATTAAACAATAGAATATCATTACCTTTTTATTATGGAGCAGAACCGTTATCAAAGGTTGTATCCGTGATTGCCAATCAAACAGGTTTGTCCATAGAAATAATGCCAGGTACAGAGATGCTTCCTGTAAATCCGTGTTATTTAAATAAACTGAAATTAAAAACGGCTCTTGACTTAATTACATTTCAATGGTTAGACAAAACATATATATATACTATCAAAGACGAAACAATAGTTTTTATGAAATCGGGACAATAAAGTTAAAAAGAATGTCTCTCGATGATTATAAGGGTTACTTCAATTTCAGTGGATAAAAAATCGTTGTACTTACGTCGTATGAGTTTTTATATTGTGACTTCAATAGCAATGCATTTTCTTTTTTTGTCATTATTGATGAAACTTCCTGTTCGTTCTCAAGTCGCATTATTTCCAGAAAAGACACAACCCATTGTAGTTAAATTTATAAATCAAGAACAACAAAAATCAATTAAGAAACTTGTGGAAGTATCTCAACCTTCCGAAGAGAAACCTCAAAATACAGAAAATATTGCTGAAGTAAATACAGTTGCATCAGGTCTCGAGGTAAAACAAGGAGATAAACCAGGCCCTCTTTTAAACGAGAAGTCGGATTATGAAACATTAGGTTCAGAATCTAAAAAAATGCAAGTTGCAAATGTAATTCCTAAAAAAGATTTATCTCAAACAATAACGTCAGAAAATATAACAGATAAAAAAGGTGTTTCAGCAAAAAAAATATTAAAGGGAAATAATGATAGTCCTAAGGTAGTGATGGAAGAAAAAAGTAGTCCCTTTAAACCAAAAGATACGGATTCAGAAAATAAGACAGGTGCCAAACAAGTACAGGAGGATACAGAAAATCCATCAGATTTATTAAAATCTTTTTCTAAGAAACCCCAAGGTAAAATATATAATCAAGTAAAAAAAGAGGGAATCCTTGGTTTTGAAGCTCTCCAAGACCAATTAGCACCCTATTTAAGGCAGATTCAAAAGAAGGTAGAACAATACTGGATTCATTTTTTGCTTACTCGTTATTCAGGAACAAAATCTACAGAAGTTATTATCGATTGCGAGATAAATTCAGAAGGTAAAATTGTTAAAATAGAAGTGGTCGGGCAACCTGATGACCCATTTTATACGGCAATTTGTAAAGAAGCTTTGCAAAAGGCTTCACCGTTTTCTCCATTTTCATTTCAGGTGCCAGATATATATCAGAATAAAAACTTGCAAATACGTTGGACTTTCCGTTTTATGTAAGGAGTTTAATGATGAATTGGTGGAATATGTTGTATCAAGGTGGATGGGTTATGATACCTTTAGGGTTATGTTCAATTCTTTCATTGGCTATTATTTGTGAACGGTTTTTTGCATTGCGTAAGTTAAAAGTTATTCCTTCACATCTTGTTCAGTCGTTATCTTATGTACATACAGAAAAGGATTTGGAGACTATTCGATTAACTTCTCAAAAGTCTTCGTCGCCATTAGGTGCGCTTATTAATGAAATTATAAACATGAAGAACGAACCTAAAGAAGTTTTGATTGAACATATTCATATTTTAGGTAGGACGCAAATAACCAATCTTGAGCGGGGGCTAACACTCTTGCAGGTAATTGCAGTGATTAGTCCTCTTTTGGGACTGTTGGGAACTGTTTTAGGGATGGTTGATATATTTAATGTAATTACAGTAGGAGGGCTTGGAAATGCTCAAATGCTTGCACAAGGTATTTCCAAAGCCTTAATTACAACAGTAGTGGGACTTATTATTGCTATTCCATCATTGATGGCTTATCATTTGTATATACGTAGGGTAGAAGAAATTGGCATTGAGTTACAAGAAATAGTTATTCCTTTCTTAACACGGGTAAAGAATATAGTGCAGTAATGAGAACTTATTTTTTGTATAATATTAACTAATAATACTCTTATGGAGGCATTGTTCATGAAAGAATTGATTAAAGAATTCTGGGATTTTATGAAAGTTCGTAAGAAATATTGGCTTGCCCCGATTATCATTACACTACTTTTATTGGCTGCATTATTTATATTTGCTGGAAATGCAGGCGTGATTTCCCCGTTTATTTATGCATTATAATTTTTTTTGGGAAGTCATGTTCTTTCATAAAAGTAGAGGTTGTTCTTTTCCGTTTTAAGGTAATTATAAGCAATGACCAAGGTTTTTAATGTTCGGTTTGTTTTATTTTGTATTCTTTTACTTGCGGTATTTCTAAGGGTTTGGTATTTGTATGAGATTTATCGCTATGCACCTGATTATTCAGCATTACAACAAGACCCAGAAGTTCAGGATTATTTTGCACGGGCTATTTTGACAGGTGATTGGAGTGTTCCTGAAGGTGTAACTGACCCTGAAATGCGAACAACTCCTTTTTTTCGTCCTCCAGGGCATGGTTATTTTTTAAGTTTCCTATATCGATTTATTTCCGATAGCTACATGACTCCCCGAATTATCAACGCTATTGCGGGAATATTGACAGTCTTATTGTCCTATTATTTAGGTAAAGCGATATTTAATGAATGGGTAGGCGTAATATTTAGTTTTTTAGTCGCTACTTATGGTGTGTTTGTATATTGGGAAGGAGAGGTTAATGACCCCGCATTATTTGTCTTTTTTGTCGTGCTTATATTTTATATCCTATATCGGTGGAGTATTTATAAAAAGTGGTACTGGTGTATCTTATTAGGCTTAGTCATTGGTGCTTATGCTACCATGAGGCCAAATATTCTTTCTTTTGGTCCTTTTATAGCTTTGTGGATGGTTTGGATTACATTAAAAGAGAGAAAGTATTTTGCATTTGTTCCTTCGTGGATTGCTCTTTTCATCTTTACTTTTATTCCTATCATACCAATTACCCTTCGAAATTATGTGGCATCGGGGGAGTGGGTTCTTATTTCAACGTACTTTGGTGAAAATTTATTTATCGGCAACAATCCAGAGGCTGATGGCACAACGCCATGGAATCAATATTTGCAAAAATTGGAGGGAACAGGAAACTGGACTGCACGTGATTATGTGAATGTGGTAAAGGGATTGGGAAAAGAATTAGGAATAAAAAATTTAAAGCATGCTGATGCTTCAAAAATATTTACACAAATGGCAATAGAGTATATTAAAAATCATCCTAAGGAGACCGCAATACAGGTTTTAAAAAAAGCAATTCTTCTTTGGTGTCCTATCGAAATTACATGTAATAAAGTTGTTTATTATGAGATAAAACATTATCCCCCGTTAAAATATCTACCAACATTTCCGTGGGCAGGTGGTCTCTTTATTACAGGAACAATGCTTCTGATTTTCAATATCAAGTCTGGATTTAAAAAAAAGAAACTATCTCAACTTTTCGTTTACTCTGATGGCACATATTCTGTGGAATTATTACTCATAATCTATTTATTTATTGCAACATATTTAGGCAGTTTTCTTATGTTTTTTGTAAATGGGAGAGCACGTGTCCCTGTAATACCCCTATTTCTTTTAATAGGTGCAAACGTCATTTATTTCTTATGGCTATGCCTTAAAAATAAAAATTATTTAGTTTTGACTCGTTGGTTATCCGTTCTTTTTATAAGTTTTATTTTTATCTCTGTAAAATGGGTTCCTTTTGAGCCAGATTTGGCGAGATGGCATTATCAACGAGCCGATTCTTATTTGAGACGAGGAGAGATAGAGAAAGCGTTGGAAGAGGCACAAACTCTTATTTATATGCCGAGAAGCTTACCCTATATGCACCATCGGTTGGGCAAAGACTTATATAAAGCAGGGTATTTTAAGGAAGCGAAGGAGCAATTTGAAAAAGGCATTCGTTTAGACCCAAGTTATCAAGATATGTTCTATTATCTTGGCAAAACCTATCTCGCATTAAAAGATGATGATAAAGCGGAGAAATATTTTAGAAAATCACTGGAGCTAAATCCAGATGATGCCCGTTCACATAATGAGATAGGTGAAATTCTTGAACGTCAAGGAAATTGGAAAGAAGCACTTGCCCACTATGAAAAGGCACTAAAAATTGTTCCTGATTTCACCTATGTTTTAGATAAATACGGTAGAATACTTTCATCACAAGGACGTTCTGAAGAGGCGTTGGCTTTTTATAAAAAGGCATTAGAGACAGACCCATCATATCAAGATGTTTACTATCTTATTGGAAGGGAACTGAGAAATTTGGGGCGACTTGAAGAAGCACGAAATACCTTAGTAAAAGCGATAGAATTAAATCCCAAAGATGCAAGGGCACTTTGCGAACTGGGAAATATTCTTGCGGATGATGGTGAATGGGACACCGCAGGAGACTATTATCAACAGGCAATATCTGCAAAGCCAGACTTTGCTTATGCCTATGAACGTTTGGGGAGAATTTTGTTTGCCAAAGATAACTTGAATGAAGCAGAGAATAGCTTTAAAAAAGCCATCGAGTTAAATCCTGAATATCAGGATAGTATTTACCTTTTAGGCTGTGTGGTAAAAAAACAGGAGCGATTAAATGAAGCAGAAACATATTTCCGAAAAGCAGTGGAACTAAATGTAAGAGATGCCAGAGCATGGAATGAATTGGGTGAAATAATGGAGATAAAAAAAGACTATGAACAGGCGGTTTATTGTTATGAGAAAGCATTAGAGGCATACCCACAATTTTCCTATGTTATTGCTAAAATGGGGGCTATTTACGCTAATCAGGGGGAGTATGAAAAGTCGTTGGAAAAATTGAAATTGGCTCTAAATGTTAACCCAGATTTCCAGAACGTTTGTTACATGATAGGACAGGTATTATCTCGAATGGGAAACAAAGAAGAGGCAATAACTTATCTTGAAAAGGCGATAAAAATGAACCCTAACGATGCACGGGCTCATAGGGAATTAGCCATTTTGATACAAGATGATGACCCAGAGAAGGCTATTGAACATTTTAAGAAGGCATTAGAAATTGTTCCCGATTTCACATTGGTATTAAATAATTGGGGAAGTTTATTAGTAAAGTTAAATAAATGGGATGAAGCAGAAAAAAAGTTTTACGAGGCACTGAAAATAAGACCTAACGATGAGTTGGCATATTATAACTTGGCACAATTGGCGGAAAAACGAGGGAATACTGAGGAGGCTATCGAATTATATCAAAAAGGTATGGTAAACAGCCCCGATAATTCTTATATCCCTTATGATTTGGGAGTTTTGTATGACAGAATGGGAAGAATGAAAGAGGCTGAAGAAATGTATAATAAGGCCCTTGAAATAGACGATAAAAATCCATTGGCATATAATAATTTAGGATATCATGCTTTTTTGGCAGGTGATATGGATAAAGCAATAGAGTTTTATCAAAAGTCGTTATCTATAAAACCCGACTTGATAAATGCACTCTATAATATTGCGGAGGCTTTTTATGCAAAAGGTGAATTGGAAAAGGTAATTTCATATTTTGAAAAAGCATTGGAAAAACAACCTAAAGACCATAATCTTCATAACGCATTAGGATTTTATGCACTTCAAGTCAATATGTATGATTTGGCAGAAAAACATCTAAAAGAGGCAATAAATTTGCAATATAAATTTCCACTTGCTTGGAGAAATTTAGGCAATCTATATAAAATCCAAAAACGATATGATGAGGCAGAGAAAGCGTATAAAACAGCCATTGAAATTTATCCCAGTGACGGGGAAGGGTGGGCTGATTATGCTTTATTTAAAAAGGAAGCAGGACATTTTGAAGAAGCATTATCTCTGTTTCAAGAAGCATTGAGACGATATAAAGATAAAGAGAATATATCTAACGAGAGTATCGTGAAAGCCCTACTTGAAATCGCTGATGTGTATTTAATGCTAAACCAGAAAGAAAAAGCTAATGAGATTCTTGAGGAAGTACTAAAAATACAACCTGATAATGAAGATGTTAAAAGAATGCTAACAAAGATAGATAAAGTAGAAAAGCATTAACTTTGATTTAGGAAACAAGGCTATTCAAACAAGTACATATATACTCTACTGTTTCTTCTGATATGCCATCATAAAAAGGTAAGGCTAATAGATAAGGGTAAACACTGTTTGCATTGGGGCAGGATGAACTATCTATTAAAGGAGCCACGTTATCAATGACTTCTTCTTCAAAGGCAGTATCAATACCACGGAATAAAAGGGAACGGCATGCTTTACGTGCATTTATAGGGAGGATAATAGTAAACATGTAATAGGAAGGGGTATTGTCACTATCTACATAAGGAATGTGTATTTTATCAGAAAGTAATTTCCGATATAATTGTGCAGTTTCATTCCGATGTTCAATCCTTGATATGAGAGAGGGCAATTTTTCTATTCCAATAGCGGATTGTAATGGGTTATAAATTATATTTTCAGGTGGAACACTCTGAAACTTGCGGTATATAAATTCTATGATTTTGAAGAAGAATCGTTGAGTTCTAAAAAATAGAATAAGGTACATCAATTTTGAGTTATACAAAGTTTGTTCAAATTGGATAGATTTTGCTTTTTTCTTAATTTCTTTTAAGTCTTGCTTTAATTGTAGGTTATAATTTCTTATGTAGTTTATTAATGTCTCGTCTTGACTGACAACCATCCCGCCACCATATGTGTTAATTGGCTTTGAAATATCAAAACTAAAAAAACCGGCATATCCGAATGTTCCTACAAATTTATCCTTCACTTTGGCACCACATGCATGGGCACAATCTTCAATAACGGGGATATTGTGATAGTCCGCTATCTCACATATCTCTTTTATGAGACACGGATTTCCAAAGGTATGCAAAGCGATAATTGCTTTTGTTCTTTTTGTAATTTGTTTAGAAACAGTTTCAGGTGTAATATTAAGTGTTTTAGGGTCTATATCTGCACAAACAGGTTTTGCTCCTAATGATTCAATTATGTTAACCAGTGCTTTTAATGTAAGGGCAGGAATAATGATTTCGTCCCCATTTTGTATTTTAAGATGTTGTAATATAAGTTTTAATCCAACCCGTCCCGACGATACAGAAACGCCATTTTTTGAGCCAAGTAAATTAGCAAAATCCTCTTCCCACTTAGCAATAAGAAGTTCATTAGTTAATAATGCTTCTGGCGGATTTAGCACTTGCTTGTATTCAGCAGGTAAAATATATACCCATCGACGTGGTATCATTAAACATCCTTAATAAATAAAGTAATTTCAATGATTCATTTTAGTAAAAATAAGATACAGAATGCAGTTCACCTTTCAGGTTTTATTATTTTAGCAATTCTTACTATTGTTGGTGTATATCAACTTAAATCAGAGAATTTGCTGGAGATAAAGAATATTATAACAAGTAGATGGGGACTTTTTTTAGGGGCTTGTGGATTAAGACTTGCAGATTGGATTTTAGATTTTATGTTATGGCGTTCTGTCGTAGTCCGTGCGAGGGCGAAGTCTCCATTTGTAGAAAACCTATGGATTTATTTATCACAAGGGGCTGGAATCGTTTTGCCAGCTCAGTTAGGAAGAGTTTTGCGAGCATATGTATTGTCGAAGGCAACAAAACAACCGATAACAAAAACAGTGTCCATCGAGTTTTTTTATTTGCTTTGTGTATGTGAAGGTGCCATAGTAGTTATTTTGATTTCATTAGGGTTTTATTCAGGCTTTTTCATGATTCCTCTCGGGTTATGCTTTGTGTCTTTATTTTTGTTTCCGGTAGTATTGAAAATATCGAACTATTTGTTAAAAAAATGGAATATTTTTATTCCAGAAGAATTGTTCGATTTTCATTATGTAATTATATTAAGTGTTCTTTGTTCTATTGGCTGGGCAATAAATGGAATTATGTTTTATTTACTATTAGGTGGTAGTGAATCAGGGTTATATTTGTCTCAGGTTCAGATTATTATTTTGGGAAATATATTATTGGCAATTTGTAGCGGTATCCCTGGAGGTATAGGTATTATAGAGACGACGTTAAGCATTTCGCTTCACTGGATAAATATTCAATTGCCAGAAATAATTGTTTCTATTGGTTTGTTTCGTATAATTACATTTTGGATATGGATTCCTTTTGGTTGGTTAGCCCTGTTTAAATTGAAATTACATAAACTTGCAATGTTGGTGAACGATTCAAATGGTTCTTTTATTGAAAAATCTTAGTCGAATACATGCGATTATCTACTCTTGGGTAAAACTTAAGATATTTAAAGTTAATGCACCTCTATTTGCAGAATGGAATCTTACTTTTCGGTGTCCGTATCAATGTTTATATTGTGGTGCAAATGAATTGAAAATCAAAGAATTGGAAACAAATGAAATACTTGAAAGGCTATCTATTTTATATAAGACGGGTATTAGATGGATTACTTTTGGAGGTGGTGAGCCACTTGTTAAAAAGGACATTATGAAAATATTAGGATATGCCAAATCTTTGGGGTTTAGTGTTTATTTGAGTTCTACAGGTTCAGGAATAGAAAAGTATGATGGAATAGAACATGTCGTAGACCACATAAATCTTAGTTTTGATGGTCCAGCAGATGTACATGATGCAATTCGCGGTAAAGGCACATATGAGCGTCTTTTTCATGTTGTTAATTTCTGCAAAAGTAAAAATATCTCTATGTCCTTTTTATGTGTGATTTCAAAAATAAATATTGGGGCTATAGATTTTGTTTTAGAAAGAGCAAAGGAAATGAATGTTAAAGTAATGTTTCAGCCTGCAACTCTTCACCTTGATTCTTCGTTAAACATTAATCCGATTGCTCCAAAAAGAGAAGATTATACTCAGGTTATAAAAAAAGTAATTGACGCAAAGCGGAAAGGTTATCCTGTTCGGAACTCTTATGCAGGCTTAAAGTATTTAAGTTATTGGCCTGAACCACATAACATTTGGTGCCCTGCGGGAAGGCTTACATTTACTATTGAGCCCGATGGTTCATTGCTTTCATGTCATTTGTATGAGACAAGGAGATTGTATGGAAAAGAAAGCAATAATTTGAGTAAAAATAATGACCACTCTTTTGATAAATTATTAAAGAATTTAAAAGTTCCTCAAGGATGTGCCACATGCTGGTGTGCACCAATTGTAGAACTTGCTTTAATATGGCAACTAAATCCATCTGCTATCTGGAATGCATTATGGATGTAAATTTACTTTGTTATGATAGTGATGTTAAAGGTTATAAGTAAATGCTTATTTTAGGTATTAGTGAAGATTTCTTTGATTCTGGAGTTACTATTTGTGATGATGACCATATTTTATTTATGTCAAATGAAGAGCGATATACACGGAGGAAAAATGAAGGTGGATTTCCGTATCAATCTCTGCAGTCAGCGTTAAAACAGACAGGAATTTCAATTAAAGAGATAGAATCAGTTTGCGTTTCAGGATTTGTAACTCCGTTCCCATTATTTAGAATATTTCCAAACTTACAAAAGAAAGCATTCGATGCACGAAGGGAAAAAAAACATAGTGAGGGTAGCGTAAGTTTATGGAATAATATTACAGAATGGGCTGTGTCCTATAATCCAATAAGCTACATAAATCCTACTGATGCGATGAAACGGAAACTCGCCTTTATTCTTAAGAAAATTATCCAAAAAAGATTGCCAGACTTATCTAAAGAAATAGATATTCATTTTATAGAACATCATGAAGCCCATGCATGGGGAAGTTATTTCTGTTCTGGATTTGATAAGGCACTTATCGTAACTGCAGATGGAATGGGAGACGGTTTATCTTTGACCGTTTCTAAAGGAGAAGGGAATACAATCACAAGATTATGGAAATCCTCTGCTAAAAGTTCGTTTGGTTTGTTTTTCGAAAATTTAACAGAGGTATTAGGTTTTGTCCCATGTAGAGATGAGGGAAAATTAACAGGGCTCTCTGCTCACGGGGATGCAAATAGGATTCAACATGACAACCCATTTTCATGGAATCAAGATATCCTTTTATATAAAGGTCCTTATGGTAAAAAATTGAGAGTATGGCTTTTGCAATTATTAGAAAAATATTCACGGGAAGACCTATGTGCATGGTCACAAAATATTTTAGAACAAACGGTTTGCTCCTTAGTGAAATATTGGATAAAAAGAACAGGACTAAATAAGGTGACTGTTGCAGGTGGTGTCTTTGCAAATGTATTGTTAAACCAGAAAATACATGAATTACAGGAAGTTGAGGAATTATTTGTATATCCAAATATGGGTGATGGAGGGTTAAGTTTAGGAGCAATAAGTTCACAATTTCGTTTTTATCCAAAATCGCTTCCACATGCATTTTGGGGTGATGCGTATGGCAAAGAAGAAACAAAAAAGGCGATAGACCAATATAAACTGCCGTTTAAGGAACTTGAAAGCCACCAAATAAATAGTATTATTGCGAAGTGTCTTTACAATAAAAGGATTATTGCCCGATTTGATGATAAAATGGAATGGGGACCCCGTGCATTAGGGAATAGGTCTATCTTGTGCGATTCAACTATGCGAGATATAACTGAAAAGTTAAATATTATGTTGAAGAGAAGTGACTTTATGCCCTTTGCCCCCGCTCTTTTAGATGAGGATGCGGGGCATTTTTTGATAGGATATGAGAAGGCAAGGCATGCAGGTGAATTCATGACTTGCTGTTTTCGTAGTACACAAGAAATGAAAGAAGAACATGGGGCAGTTGTTCATATTGATGGAACGACACGAGCCCAACTTGTAAAGAAGGAAAATAATCCAACATTTTATGAGATATTAAAGCATTATAAAAAGTTGTCAGGGACAAGTGTCGTTTTAAATACAAGTTTCAATATGCATGAATCGCCAATTGTTCGTACACCAAATGAAGCATTGCAGACATTTATTGAGTCAGGACTGGATTATTTATTTTTAAATAATTTTATAGTAGGACGAAATCAAGACTTTTGGAATGAATTTGATGGAAACTGTAACCAATAAAAATAAAGGATTAAAAATAGCAATTATTGATTACTCGGCTGGAAATATTCATTCCGTTTATCGTGCTTTTTATAAGGCAGGTGTCTCAATTGAAGTTATAAATAGAGAAACCGACTTAGATTCGTTTGATGCCATTGTTTTGCCTGGGGTCGGTGCTTGTGGAAGTGCTATGGATTTTTTAACAAAATCTGGCTTAACAAAAAAATTAAATCACTATGTTTTAGAATTAAAGAAACCTATTTTGGGTATTTGTTTAGGATTCCAAATTATGGCAGAATTTAGTGAAGAAGGTAAGGCAAAAGGACTGGGGTGGATACCTGTAAATGTATATCATATAAGAAGTGTTGTAAAAGACTTTGTTCGAGTGCCTCATATCGGTTGGAACGATGTGAAAACAAATAAAGAAGAATTATCCTTATTATCAGGAATGATAGAAAAACCAAATTTTTACTTTGCACATTCTTATTTTGTCCCGTTAAAGGAAATTGAGGGTAAACTCGGGATAACCGAATATGGGATTCCTTTCATTTCTTTATATGAGAATAGGAACATTTATGCGACCCAATTTCATCCTGAAAAAAGTTATATTGGTGGGACAATGTTAATACAAAATTTTCTTAACGAGGTGTTGAATGCTAAAAGTTAGAGTAATACCTGTTCTTTTATTACGTCATTGGGGTTTGGAAAAGACGATTCGATTTTCAAACCCTAAATATGTAGGTTGTCCAATTAATGCAGCTCGTGTATTTAACCAGCATAATGTAGATGAGCTAATATTACTTGATATAGTTGCGACACTTGAAAATCGGCCTCCTGAAATAGAAGTGGTGAAGCAAATATCAGCAGAAACCTCGATGCCTTTTACTGTTGGGGGAGGAATTAGCAGTATTAATGTCATAAGAGAATTATTGAATGCGGGGGCTGATAGAGTGGTTCTTAATACATCTGTAATTGAAGTCCCCGATTTATTACAAAAATCCGCAGAACAGTTTGGGAGGCAATGTATTGTTGCATCTATTGATGTACGTAAAGTAGATGGTGGATATGAGGTATTTACACATGGTGGGCGAAAATCTACAGGTCTAAACCCAATAGAATTGGCAAAAAGAGTAGAGGCAGAAGGAGCAGGTGAAATATTAATTACGAGTATTGATAGAGATGGAACCCTTGAAGGGTATGATTTAGACTTAATAAAAATGATTACGGATAATGTTCAAATTCCTGTAATTGCATGTGGAGGAGCAGGTTCTGTTAAAGATTTAGCGGATGCATATTACCAGTCGGGAGTTTCTGCGGTGGCATGTGGCGCATTCTTCCTTTTTTACGGTCCTCGAAGGACAGTGTTAATAACTTATCCTACAGAAGAACAACTGTTAGAATACTTTAAACCAGAACATATTCGGAAAAGAGACCCTAAAAAGCCTATTGATTTGGAATTGTCACGATTATAAGTAAGGTCACACAAATATGAGCCAACACGAAAATAAAGTATTATGTAAACGATGTGTCATGGATACATCTATTCCAGGAGTGCGATTAGATAAATATGGAATATGTAATTTCTGTCACATGCATGATGATTTGGATAAACGTTTTCCAGTTGGCGAAAAAGGGGCTATGATATTACAAAAAATTGCAGAGAAAATAAGAAGGGATGGAAAGGGTAAAAAATATGATTGTGTTGTTGGTGTTAGTGGAGGAAGAGATACTTCGTATTGCTTATATTATGTTAAAGAAATTATGAAATTACGACCTCTGGCGGTTCATTTTGACAATGGTTGGGACTCAGAAATTGCAAAAACGAATCTTGCTAAATTGTGCGATAAATTAGATGTAGAGTTACATACGATTATTATGGATTGGCCTGAATCTCGGGAATTGACCAATGCTACAATCCGTGCTTGTGTCCCTTATATTGACCTGACCGATGACATCGGAATTGCAAGTAGTTTATTCCGTACTGCGGAAAAAGAAAATGTTAAATATATTATTTTAAGCCATTCTTTTAGGGAAGAAGGTGTTACACCATTAAAATGGAATTATATTGATGGGAGATATACTCGTGCTATTGTAGCACGATATTGCACGATACCGTTAAAACATTTTCAAAATATAGAATTGAAAGATATGATTTATTGGATTCTCTGGAAAGGAATCCGAGTGATAAATGTTACCAATTATTATGACGATACAGGAGAGAAAGTAGAAAAATTATTAGAGGAAAAATTTGATTGGAAAGACACGGGACAACACCATTTAGATAATGAATTATTTACTTTAGTTTATTACTATGCACGTAGAAAATTTGGTTTTGACTGGCGGGTGGTTGAACTATCAGCAAAAGTAAGAACTGGAGTTGTATCTCGGGAAGATGCGTTAAAAGCACTATCTGAACCGCCCTTTTTTGAGGATGAGGAACGAATAGAACACTGCCTTAGGAAACAAGGTTTAACTCGGGAGGAGTTTGAAGAAATTGTAAAAGCACCAAATAAATATTTTACTGATTACCCTTCATACTATCCATTGCTCAGAAAATTTCAATGGTTTGTATGGATTTTATGTAAAATCCACGCAATACCTGCGCATACTTATGAAAAATTTTTTCATGCTATTTAGATACCTTTTTTATTATTGTTATAATACTAACTAAACAGGTGATACATTGATGACAAAGAAAAAGATTATTTTAGTTAATTTGGGGTTGAGGAGACCTTTATACCCATTAGCAACACCTCCAATGGGAATATTATATCTTTCTGCTTATTTACGCAGAGAATTAAAAGACTTGGATATTTGTGTTATAAATCAGAGACTTGAAAATTATGACGTAGAGGAGTTGAGCAAACAGATTAGCAAATTTGCGCCACATATTATTTGCTTGTCTACTCTTACAACATTTGCGTATCAATTGCCTAATTTGGTGCCATTACTTCGTGAAGTCTGTCCTGAATCATGGATACTACTTGGTGGTCCTCATGCTTCTGCTGTTAGAGATAATGTATTTAATGATGTAGATGTTGATGTGGTTGTTCCAGGAGAAGGAGAGATAGCCTTAAAACAAATTATAGAAAGTTATCCAGAAAAGGGCAATTTGCAGAATATCCAGGGGATTATTTGGAAAAGTAGTGATGGGCAAATCATTAATAATCCTGGAATGTTACCTATGATTGAAGAATTAGATGAACTACCGTTTCCCGCATACGATTTAATTGATTTGCCCCGTTACTGGAAACATCAATCTATCGCACCTATTGTGCGGAGAAAATATGTCTCATTGTTTAGTAGTCGGGGATGTCCATATCAATGTATGTGGTGTCATTCTATTTTTGGGCGGAAGATAAGGATGCATTCAGCAGAACGAGTCGTGGACGAAATAGAATTCTTTGCCAAAAAATATAATGTTACTGATTTTGAATTTTTGGATGATAACTTTAATTTTAATCAGCGGAGAGTCATAGAAATTGCCGAACTGGTGCATAAACGGGGATTAAAGATAGAACTGGCTTTCCCAACAGCAATTCGTGGAGATATTGCAACACAAGAAGTGATAGACGCAATGCATTCAATAGGTACTTATTTGTGTGGATTTTCATTGGAAACAGGTTCACCACGATTACAAAAGTTTACATGTAAAAGATTAGATATAGATAAATTTCTAAAAGCGGTAGAAATAACTGCTAAAAAAAATATTTACATTACTGGTTTTTGTATGATGGGTTTTCCTACAGAAACTGAAGAAGAACTTCAACAAACTATTGATGTCGCATGTAAATCTCGTTTTCATACCGCAAGCTTCTTTACAGTAACACCTTTTCCAGGTACACCTCTATATGAATGGGTTAAAGAAAACAAACCAGAGAAACTTGAAAAATTAAATTATAATAACATGGATTTTTCTGCAATGAATGTTAATCTAACTGATTTGCCTGATAAGGTTCTTTTTTCATATCAGCGGAAAGCAATGAAAAAGTTTTATGTGGACCCGATACGTATTTACCGATTGTTACGTAGTTATCCGAAACCATTATTGTTACCATATTACCTCCCTATTTTTATTCACCGTGCAACAAAAGGACTATGGAATTCTGAAAAGCCTAATTGTTAAACTGTGAATATGAATCTAATTAGTTTAAACTTACAATCAGGACCTCATTGTGGAAAGAAAAGGAATATGTCAGATATATAAAATCCATGCATATATATACTGCATATTCATTATTTTATTAGCATTTGGTCTCCGTATATATAATATTTCAGATGAATCGGTTTGGTGGGATGAATATTCCAGTTTAGTTCATATTAATGTTGGGTCATTAAAAGAATTCCTTTTCTTAAATCCTCTTTATGACCCTGCCACTATGCCTGCTTATTATGTTCTTGAATATCTATTCTGGCATTATATTTCTCCTTCTGTTTTGGGTTTGCGTTTTTTTTCTGTCCTGTTAAGTGTAATAACAATCCCTATTTTACTTTTTATTGGTAAGAAATTAGGTTCCTATAAAATTGGATTGTTAGCGGGGTTGTTTTTTGCTCTCTCCCCAATACATCGCTTTTTTGGACAGGGAATACGGATGTATGTATTGTTGACTTTTCTTTGTACTCTTTCTATATACTTTTTACTTTTATGTGTAGAAGAGGATAAAAAGCAAAAATGGATTATATTAACAATTATAAATTTTGTTCTTTTATGGACTCACCCCTTTGCCATTCTTATTATTGGTATAGAAATACTTTGGGTACTTTTTACATATAAAGCAAAGAGATATAAGAAGTATTCTTTTGTTTTTTCCCAAATAATTATAAGTATCTTCCCATTACTTTATATTTTGAATTTAAAATATTATTCAACAGAGGAATCTTTCTGGTTTAAAATACCAACTCTATATGAATTTTTAGGGGATTTATTTGCTGATGATGCAGTGGGTTTGACATATCAGGTAAGGACTATTAATGAAGTAGTACCTAATTACTTGGTATTCATCCATCCTATAATGGACTTATCTCTATTAGTTATAAATATCGGAATAATTTTGTTTGTTTTGAAATATGTATTAAAAAATCTAAAAGATGAAAGTGGAATAAAGGATGAAATTTTCTTACTTGTTTTATTTACTTTATTCCCTCCCATAATTTTATACATTATTTCGTTTCTATGGAGACCATGTATATTCCCAAGATACACTCTTTATAGTAGTCTTGCTGTATATTTGCTTTATGGGTATTTTATAAACACAAGTAATAATAAATATTTGAAAAGATTAATATTATTTTTGTTAACACTCATTTTTTGTTATCAATTATTTATTACGCTTCCGGGACCTCAACGTACAAATTGGCAGAAAGCAGTTCATTTTATTGAACAACGGGCTTTCTTAGAGCGAGAAAACTCTCCTGTTTTTGTTTATCAAGCCATTAATAAAGATGTTTTTTCTTTTAATATGAAAGACAAAAATATTCCTGTCTCCTTTGTAGAAAATGTAGAGACTTTTATCCCTATAGTTTCTGGGCTATTCCAACAGGATAGTAAATGTTTTAGTAAAAAAATATGGTTTATATATGTTTCTTTTTATTTTAGTGATTTTGGGTCTTCTGATTTGGAGCAATTATTAAAAGAAAACAAGATTAAATATGAGTATTATGATTTTTATGGGATAGAACCTATTCGAATATACAAAATCACACCTCTGGAAGGAGTAAACTATCATAATTGGAATGTAAAAGATTTGTCAGATGAATCACTGAAATTTACAATATCGGATTTAGTTCTTTCCTATGTTGAGACGGGGTATAAGGAATGTGCAGTATATTTGCTCGAGAAATTAATAATGGATCCTCTTCAAAGATTGCAATATAAAAACTTATATAGCACACTTCAAAAAGGGAATGACACAAATAACCTTATAAAATCCTTACGATACTACCAAATAAGCCAGAGAAGTATTAGCCCGAAATATAAAGAATATTTCCTAAATAGAGCAATTCAATTCGATAAAGATTTAAAACTGGCTTATTTGTGTTTCGATGCAATCATGACTTCTGTTAGGGGTGATATTAAATCTACAAAGGAAAAACTTCATTATATAGTTGAAATACATCCTGACCTTGCTCTTCCACGAGTTGCTTTGGGTGTAATTGCTTTATCTCAAAATAGGGAAGAGGAAGCAAAAGAATGGTTTTATTCAGCTACAGAGTGTGAAGATGGATATTACAAAACATGGACAAATCTTCTAAATTTCATATTTGTTGAAAAAGATTATCAAAAAGCGTTACATGAATATTATGCACTACAGAATAGAGGTGTATTTGTTGAATCTTTTTTTGAAGAATATTTGACTGCAAAATTGCAGAATAATAAATAAACTATTTCTGAGAAAAATCTAAATGTTTATCTAAAAATTGATAGGCTTCTTCTCGAATTTCAGGGGGGAAATCGTGTCCACAATCAGGGTGGACTACCTTTAGGTTGTCTTCTGCTTTATATAGTGCATAAATCTTTTTTGCAGAGTTGACACAATCATCTACACCTGATACTTCAAAATTATTATCATGTATAGGGGCATTGATAAAAACAGGACGAGGAGCAAGTGTTCCGAGAATTTCTGTAAAATCAAATGGGAGTAGATCTGGGTTACACTGGTATTGTTCTTTTATTCTTGGCATATAGCCTTTGTGAGACCACCCTGTTAAGTCGCCATTATAATATTTTTTCATACTTGTAAAACCGCAACTGGTAACCATTGCTTTAATTCGCTTATCAAAAGCCCCTAAAAATAGGGTGTTGTGCCCACCTAAAGAATGACCAATGGCTCCAATCTTATTTTTATCAACCTCTTCCATTGTTTGTAGAAAGTCAATGCAACGACGGTGATTTCCAATCCCTTTGGCCGTTGCACTGGCATATCCCATAGCATAAACATCAATTTTATAATCACCAAAACCTGGATAATCAGGAACAATTACAATATAGCCTCGTTCAGCGAGTTCTTTTGCAATATGTCTATTTTTTGCATCGCCAATACCTACAGGACTGGCTTTCCCAATATCGATAGTTTGATGTAAACATACAATAGCAGGCCTTTTACCGTTAATATTTTTAGGTACTAATAAATAAGCAGGTAATCTGTCATTTTTTTCAGCATTAAATGTAATTTTCTTTCGCCAATATGACCCCATATCCTCTGTAGTTTCAACATACATCTCTAATGGAGGTAGGTGGGAACGGTCGGGTAAAGGACCCATTACAAGGAGCATATTTTGGAATATATGTTTTTTTCTTATATCCCATTCTTTTAATCTTGTTATTTCGTGACTTTCCCCTCCATTTTCGATGTAATAAAGCAAATTGAATTTGTCTTTATAAAAGGGAGGGTCACTTATGATATTTTGTTGATTTACGAAAAAAACAAGGAGTAAAGTTAATACCTCATAAAGCATATCTACCTCCTTTGTTACTTAAATTGTATTGCATACAAATCTGCATCTTTCATTTTAAAGGATAATCGAATAGGTGTTTCTTGAAGTGAAGATAAATTATCAGTGCTATTCCATGATACTTTGAAATTAATTCGATTTCCTTTTAACGGAATAGAATTGTCGAATTCATATCCAGATAGTGGTTTTCCACTTATGTCTTGAACTTCTACATTTACATAACCTACAGCAGAAGTGGCAAAGTTAAGAAACAGATTGTTCCCTTTGAAAATTATCGGCACAGTCGTAAAAATGCCTTCTGTATACCCAGCAGAGAGACAGGAAAAACCATCCAGACGAAGTAAATATCGCTGGATATATGCAGTGTCCTGTGCATAATTCTTTTGAATATAAAAAGCCATTTGATAATCACCTACAGGAACAATACCTCTCACAGGGTAATTGGTTCGGGATACCCAGTTTTCTATAGGATATTCAGGCTTTAAGAAAGCGTTTAAGAAAAATCTATTATATAGATTCCCTCCTCGGCTACTCATAAATATTACATCAGAACAATCATGACTATAATCTTTTTCGACGCCAATAGATTGTATTTCCTCATCGGATAGAACCTTACATCCTGGGACAAAACGAGCCGATAAAGATACATAGATATGTGGTGCATTGAAATATGGGATTGTCTGATTGGTATATATATGTTCCCATGGTGCGTTTCCTTTATCCATTACTACAGGTTTTTCCCAATTTAAAAAATCTGAACTGGTTGTTCGACTTACCCAACGGTATTCTTGATTGGGACCATTCCAGGTGCGAAAATACAAAATATACTTTTGTTCTAAAATAGACCAAAAAACTACATTTTGAGAATCAAACGCAAATTCTTTCCATGATGCCCCTTTAAGTATAGGTTTCTCTGATAATTTCCGCCATCGAATTCCATCTGGGGAAACGAAGGTATATAAACCACTATCAAAAGTCCCTGCCACTGCTTTATATCGTTCTTCCTTGGGAATGTTGGGCTTTTCGTCTATAAAAGGAGCAAAATTGTGTGAGAATGGTGGGTCATTAGCAAGAATTACATTATTGTCTTTTGAACCTGCTATTTCAAAGAGTCCCAAAGATGGTTTAGTGAAATGAATACCATCTGTGCTTTCTGCATAACAGGTAACTTCTGCATTTGAGCCATCGGCTTTTGAAACAGGAAGTCCTCTGTAATAGAGGCGATAAATGTCTTGGTCATGGATTAAGGTCACATATCCACTGTGTTTACCCTCCCACGGTTTATCAAAATATAAAACCTTCTCAGCAGGAATAGGCTCACATAACTTAAATAATATATTCTCTAATTTATCAATTAATTTATTATCAATAAAAATTTCTCGTCGGTTTCCTATATTATATATTTCTTCGGTTATCCCTATTTGTTGAAAGATTATTGAGAATAGAAATCCTGTTATGAAGTAATAAAAGAACATATTTGTTCTCATAGTTTATCCATTATTTTTAGGTTATGTTAACTGTTGAATTTTTGTTGCGAGTCCATTTTTTTAAACTCAATCGAAGCCAATAATTAAACGCCCTTATTTGATTTTTCAAATGATGGGGGCGACGAATAGTCCTTGCAATGGTTCGAGCAAAATATCGAGGTCTAAGATAGTATCTCCGATATGCGGATTGTACTTTTCTTGTCAGTGTTTCCAAATCTGGATATGTGTTTGGCAAGTATGAGGGCATATGTTGTCCAATAAATTCAAAACATTGTCCTTCTCTCATGGCGATTTCTGCAAGAAGTGTTCCAGGTGCTACATAATAAGAGAAGAAGACGACGTAATCGATGTTTAGTTCACATGCAAAACGGATAGTTTCTTCGCTCATTTCAGGAGTTTCCGTTGGAAAACCCAGAACAAAGAAAGCGCGAGTTTCCATTCCTACGTCTTTTGCCCAACGTACAGCATCCCTACATTGTTCTAATGTGTGCCCTTTACGAATAAGTTTTAATATGTCTGAGTTACCAGATTCAATCCCAAATTGGATACTATAGCACCCTGCATTAGCCATTTCTTGAAGCATGTTTTTTGTAACTGTATTAACTCGTGAGAGGACAGACCAATCTAATGTTATTTTTTCTTGTTTTAATAAAGAGCAGAATTGTGAAATCCATTCTGGGTAGATGCAGAAATTGTCGTCCCAAAAGACGATATTTTTTACATGGTATTTATTGATGATATCTTTAATTTCACTAACCACATTTTCAGGTGAGCGCCTTCGAAAAGGTGATGCATATTTACCTCCTTGATAGCAAAACTTGCATCGAGCCCAAGGGCATCCTCGTGCTGTTATCATTGACATTGCTGGTCTTTTTGGGCTTAAACTGGGCAATGGCTCATATAAATCATGATTGTAGATATCTCGAGAAGGAAAAGGAAGAATGTCCAGATTATCGATAGGTGTTGAACAACCTGTATCTACGATAGAACCATCTTTATTTTTATAAATGATTCCTTTTACATTTGCCGGTTCTTTTCCGAGAGATATTTGGTCTAATAATTCAAGTAAAGGTACTTCAGCATCTCCTGGAATAACATAATCAATATCCGAGCAGTCTTTTAATACTTGTTCGCCAAAGGAAGTTGTATGAGGTCCACCTATAATCAAAGGTGTATTTGGACTCTCTTGTTTTAATCGGGTTGCAAGTTCATAGGCCGTGTTTAATAGGAAAGTTGTAAATGAAGATATACCGATAATATCTGGTTTTAACCTTAAAACTTTTTCTACTGTTTCTTCGGTGGTTAACCTTTCAGCTACGGAATCAACGAAACTGCAATGATATTTCCCTGTTTGTTCTAAATAAGCGGTAAGGTATCCTATTCCTAACGGAGGCATCAAACCAATTTGTCGATTGCCTTCGCGATTCCCAATAGAACGAGAGTATGGATAAGGTGGCATTACAAAGACAATATGAATCATATATATATTATAACTTGATTTAAAATCATGATTTCCTAAAAAATTCTTCCTCCTCTGAAACTCGTATTCCAAACAAACCAATTAAAATAGAGCTGAAAAAGATTTGAACGCCTTGAATGAAGACTAATATCCCTGTAAAAAAAATATTTAGTTGTGTTAAGTCTTTATCTGAATGGAAGTATTTCATAGAATAAGTCGATAAGATAATACCTAATAGACAGATTATGCCTCCGAGAATCATTCCTTTCTCAATTTTTATAATTTTTGATAGGTATGTTAGGAACCGTGATGGCCTATATCTGAATTTAGAACCTCTCACTCTTCCTTGTGCAATTACTCCTATGAGTAATATTTGAGTAGCGATTATATTTAACAGTAGTGCGAGAAAAAATGAGAAGTACATATTTGAATAATAGGGGAACAAAAAATGTATTAAATAAGAGAGGAGTAATAGAAATCCACCAGGTATTAAAAACCAGTTAATAGAACAATAATGAAACATAAGTTGTAAATGACGCCATCCATCTCTGACGGAATGAAGATGAGGTTTTCTGCCTCTTTGGTCGCAGTGGAAGTGAATGGGTACTTCTGCAATTTCTAATTTTGCCCAGTAAGCCTTAGCAATCATCTCGGATGCGAATTCCATCCCTTCAGAATGCATGTCTAATTTCTTAATGGCTTCTTGTGTTAGACCCCTCATACCCGAGTTAATATCTGATATTTTTGTTTTGAAAAGGAGATTTGCAAGAAAGGTCATTACTGGTGTGCC
The DNA here is from genome assembly GCA_035361075.1 of Candidatus Hydrogenedens sp. Classification (NCBI taxonomy): domain Bacteria; kingdom Pseudomonadati; phylum Candidatus Hydrogenedentota; class Candidatus Hydrogenedentia; order Candidatus Hydrogenedentales; family Candidatus Hydrogenedentaceae; genus Candidatus Hydrogenedens; species Candidatus Hydrogenedens sp. Next base: position 76,053 of record DAOSBX010000007.1, read on the forward strand.
AATATACCTGTGGTGCCATGGCATTGCTCCTTTATCAATAATCCCTTTTTTCCTTGAACCGATAACAATAGAGAAACCCTCATGAAGTTTGGAAAGAATGGTAGGTATATCTTCAGGATCATATGATAAATCTGAATCATAGAAGATAATATACTTCCCTTGAGCATTTTTAATGCCAGTCCTTAAAGCATTTCCGTAACCAGGTTCATAAACAGGGACTACTTTTGCACCAGCTTTTTCTGCAAGAATTGGTGAATTATCCGTTGAATTGTTGTCTGCAACTATGATTTCCCCTTTTATATTGTAATTATTTAGGACATCCTGAGTTTTTCTAATACACTGGGCAATGGTTTTTTCTTCATTCAAACAAGGAATAATAATACTTAATTCAATTTCACTGTTTTGTATGTTGAATAAGGTATCTGAAGAATTGAAAGGCATTCTATTTGTTCCCATGTATCTTTTCTAATAAATATTTTAATTCTTCTGAATCAGGATTCATCTCTTTTGCTTGTTTAAATGTTTCTTCTGCTTTCTTTACATCTTTCATTAATATATATAGTTCAATAAGATTTATATACTCATGTAGATTGAGTTTATCAAGTTCAATGGCTTTTTTATATGCTTTTTCCGCTTTATCGTAAAGTTGGATTTCTTTATAGTAGTTCCCAAGGGCTGTCCATAATTCAACAGAAGATGGATTTGTATTTATGGCATCTTTTAATTCTATTTCCCCTTGTTCTTTTTTACCAATTTCCAGATACAAGAAAGATAATGCTATTCTCAGTCCAATATGTTGTGAATTTGTCTCTAATCCTTTATCGTAATAATAGAAGGCTTCGTTTTTCTGATTATCAGAATATAAGATATCTCCAAGGTTGGCATAGCCAAGAGTAAAGTATGGAGCGTTATCAATACATAGTTTAAGTGTTCTAACAGCCTGGTCTTTTTGTCCTGTGTTCCAATAAATCATAGCTTTATTATTTAAGGTTGCGGGCTCATTATTTTTTATTGATAACACGTTATCGTAATATAAAAGAGCTCTTTCTAAGTTTCCTGAACAATGATATGTAAAGCCTAAATTATATAAAAGTTCGGTATCATTGGGTTTTAATTTCAGGCTATGTTCTAAGAGGGAGATAGCATCGTTATATTTTTGTTCTTTAATAAATAAGTCAGTCAAATTAATTATAGCCAGATTAAACTTAGGTTCGATGCGAATGGCTTCTAAGAAATGCTTTTCGGATTGGTTGTAATTACCTAAATCTCTAAAAATAATTCCTAAGTCGTTGTGCACTCTAGGATCTTGTGGGTTTATTTCTAATGCTTCCTTAAAATCTTTTATCGCTTCGTCATATTTTTTTAGTTTTAATAACTGAGCACCTATATGGTAATGTAAATCCTCACGAAACATGGGATTCTGTTCTGATGGATTAACGCTTAACGCTAATCTTAATAGGTTTATAGCCAATTCTGTATAGCCTAATTTAGCAAAAGCATGCCCTAATCTAAAGGGCATATAATTCATGGGTTGTTCTGGTCGTTTCATTAGTGCGTACGTTTCTCCAAGTGCTTCATCAATGCGTCCAACCCTAAGGAACGAATCGGCACGGTCATAGTGCCAGCGACACATATCTGGTTTATAGGGAATAATGTTTATGTGGAAAAGTATAAAAAGTAATATTAAGATTATAACTTGAATACACCATATCTTTAATCTCTTTTGCTGGATATAACTGATGGTCTCTGAAATTCCATAACCACCGAAAATGAGCATAACTCCTAAAATTGGGACTCTTGCACGTGCGTTTACGAAGAAAGGTAAAAAGGAGAAATAATAACTCATAATAAAAAGGATAATGAGTATAAGAAGGGGATAGTTTGCAATTTGTTGCCTCTCCTTATTTCTATATTGTTTTAGACAAAGGTGAAATATACCAAAAAGAGCGGAACTTAAAACAAGAGGAAAACCTGGAAGGTATTTTAGTGGGGTATAGTGTTGTTTTTCCCCTTCAACCACTTTATTCTCTGTTATTTCTTGCGGACTCCAGAACAAAATAGCTTTTTTTATTGTAAGAATCAACGTTTCTTTGGGATGGCTTATGACATAGTTGATTGCCATCTTTGCAAAAATATTTGAGGCTTCAGAGTGAGTGACTTCTCTTCCTAATTCTTTACCTAAGCCTTTAACAACATTATCATAATGCCATACAGACCAATTTCCTGTTCCTTCCAATTCTTGTAGATAAGGTAACCATGGAGTAATTCCATCAGCATCTTCGCTATTCCCTATGAGTAGGTTTTCACCAAAATAGGTTGAGATAGGAACAAATTCGTTTGAAACAAGGTAGTTTCTAATAGTTACTGGCACAATGATGGTAAATATTGCTATAAACAAAAGCGAGATGTGTAAAACACTTTTTTTAAATAGTTCTATCCTATATGATATGAATAATATCCATAGAATTATAAAAGGCACAAAGGATAAAATATTAGGTCTCATTATTGCATATATACCAATTAATAATCCTGCGAAGAAGGATAGAACAGGGGTGCTCTTAAAAATTCCGAAATAAAGAAGGAGCAGAATGCATGGAACGAAAAATACAAATAAAGCAGGGTCGTTTACTTCACCTTCATAATAAATAAAAGCCCAATATGTAGAAACAAAAAACGAAGAACATAAGGCTGTTCTTCGATTAAACACTATTTTTGCTAAATAATAAATCAAGACAATGTGAATTAAACCAAGTACCATATGAATGAGTCTTGGGGCAAGGTATGAACCATCAAATAACCAATATACGACTGCAAGAAAATAAGGGTATCCAGGGGGACGATAATAGGGTGTTGTGGGAATATGAGGGTCAGATACCCCTTCTCTTACAGTCCAATCTCCTGAAAGCATTGCCCTTGCTTGATAGTCTTGAACATCTAAATCCTGACGAAGTGCTATAAAATCAGGAGCATCTATTAACTGCCATAAATATATAGTCCGCAAACAAAGCCCAAGTAATATAATCCATGCAAGTATGACCCAGTCCTTATTCTTCATTTTGGAGTTATTGGTAGAATTCATTTTTTTCGTACATCTTCTTTATCAGAATTCGATGTTAGTTTATCAAGTTCTTCTTTTGCTTCTGGATAGTTGGGGTTTACTTCTATTGTTTTTTGGTACCAATAGATAGCTTCATCTAATTTCCCAAGATATTTAAAAGTGTTTCCGAGATTAAACATAGCATCTTCAAATTGAGGGTTGATTTCTAACGCTTTTCTTAAATAATCTATGGCTTTATTGTATTTTTGCGTTTGTATACACAAAAAACCAAGATTATTGAGGATGTGAGGATTTTGGGGATTTAATGATAAAGATTTATTGTAAGAATCTTCTGCTAGTGGGTAATTATTTTTCTGAATTGAAACATTTCCTAAGTGAAACCATCCAGCCCAATTCTTGGGTTCTAATTCTATAGCTTTTGAAAAGCACTGCTCTGCTTCATCCAATTGATTTAGATAATATAAATGAACCCTTCCTAAATTTATCCATGCTAAACTATAAACAGGACTAAGGTTACATGCTTTTTCATAATATTGCTTTGCTTGTTCAATCTGATTTTTAAGTTCCATAACATATCCGAGATTATTATTTGCCATAGCATAATATGGATTTACAGACAAAGCCTTTTTATAGTAATTTTCTGCATCATCAAGCTTATTTTGTTCTAATGAGATTATACCAAGTAGGGAGTATGGCTCTGCATAGGTTGAATTTACTTTTGTTGCCATTTTTGCATAATTTAATGCATCTGTTATCTTTTGGCTTTTATGAAATACAATAGCACGATGATAAAGCCAACGTGATTGTTCGGGTTTATAATGAATAGGGATGTTGTAGGTAGCAAATAAACAGAAAACCCCTAACAAAAGATACGAAATGTTTTTTAAGTATTTTTCTGTTTTCCAATTGTTTAAAAATGTTGAAATACCGATGCCAGAAATAAAGCAAAGAGGAGGGATTATAGGAACACGATACCGTTCAGAAATGAAGAACGGAATTACTGAAAAAGAATACAGTAAGCACCAAATTAGAAGGAAGATATTAAGTTTTAAATATTCAGTATGTAACGGCATTTTCAAAAGAAGTATTGATATTGTAAACAAAGTAAGCCCCAACAAAAATGGAAAACCAGGCAAATATTTAATAAAGGAGAGATTTCTGTCAAGTGAAATAACTTTACCATCTGAAACAATAGTTGGTCCCCAAAAAAGCAATGTTTTTCGCAAGGTTAATTTTATTGCAGATAGAGGATTATTCTTCCAGAATTCTAATGATTTACGATAAAAGAAACGAGAAGCTTCTCCAAAACTGAATTCTCTCCCTTCCTGTTTTATTCCAAGACCTTTAACTAATAGCCGATAATTAAAGCAACTCCAATTATCTACACCACATAGATTGATAATGTCAGGAATAATTGGGCTATCTCCTGTTGAGTATGGATTATTCCCTATATAAGTGTTTACTCCACCAAAAGAGGAAATCAGAAAAAATTCTCTACTAACAAGATAATTACGAACGAATACTGGGGATATTATAAGAAGAAGGGAGAACGAGAAAACGATAAGATGAATACCCATTTTCTTTATGTTGTAAGAATAATTACAGAAAATAATTAAGGCTAAATAAAAAGGGAACATAATTAAAGCATTAGGTCGGAAAAGGGAAAATAAGCCTAAAATAAGACCAAGGAATAAAAGTACTTTTATTGAATTTTTTTGTAAATAAGTAAGAGATAAGTATATAAATATAATAACTAATGATATGACCCATACTGGATAATTAATTTCACCTTCAAAGTAAACAGGTTCCCAGAGTAACGTAAGAAGAAGAGCACTAACCAACCCAGCACTTTTGTTATTAGAAATTTTTGCCACAAATAAAAAGGTAAGGTAAATATTTATAAGCCCCACGAAGAATTGGATAAGTCGTGGTGAGTAATAATTATCACCAAATATGAAGTATATACAAGCAAGAAGGAAAGGATAACCAGGTGGGCGACCATAAGGAGTTGATTCAATCATAGGATCTTCGCCTGTAGGGGAGGGATAATTGTTACCATATATAATTCGGTGTGCCCAATAATCGTTAAACTGAGGGTCTACAATTAAATTTGAAAATTCAGGTTGATTGGATATGTGATACAAGTAGCTAATTTTTATACAGAGAGCTAATAATAAAATTAATAAAATGGACAAATGTTCCTTTGTTATTTGTCCTTTAAGTATGTTCATGGGAATTATAACCTTACAAGATTTGTCTAATAGTATTAATAAAAATCAATTTTATTTAGATTTAAAATCCTGATATTAAACAACAATTCTTTTGTATATTTCATTTACATACAGAGGATTTAATATTCTTTACAAACCATCTGGTTTATTTTATAATTATGGATTCTAAACTATTGTAACAAAACGAATTTTAATTTATAGGTAGTTTATGTATAGAATAATATACAATAAATTAAGATACTATATAATAACAAATTTAATTATCGTAAATATGGTTACATACCATATAACATTAAGGGGGTTCAATGCCAGCTAAAGTATTAATTGTTGATGATGATGTTCAGTTTTGTTCACAATTAGTGAAGGAACTATCTCAAAAAGATTTTCAATGTTTTGTTTTAAATACTTCTGATAATGTGATTGAGACGATAAAAAGGGAAGGTATTCATATTGTATTGCTTGACATAATGCTCCCTCAAATTTCTGGATTTGAACTTTGTAGGCGAATTCGGACAGATAGGGAAATTTATCATATAGGAATTATTTTTATAACAGCGATGAAAGACCATGAAGAGTTAGAACATGGTTTTTCTCAAGGTGCAGATGATTATTTGATAAAGCCTATATCTATGAATATGCTTTTATCACGATTAAATGCTTTATTAGCATCAATAAAAAGAGACCCCCTTGTTGATGATTATACGGGTTTTGGTACAGTTCGTTTTATGCGATTAGAATTACAAAGAACCATTTTACTAACTCAAAACTTTGGATTTGTATATATCGAATTGTCAGGGGTGCAAAATCTTTATAACTTATTAGGTGAAGATGAATCTACAAGAATACTTAGGATATTTGCTAAACATTTAAAATCTATTGTGATTTCTTACTATGGAAAGGATTGTATCTTAGGACATATAGGAAATGGCCATTTTATTATTATGATTCCGCCGAGGGATATGGATTTGTTTTTCAAAGATTTAAAGAATTCATGGGAAAATTCGTTAGGAGAACTGTTTGCCAAATATCGGCTATCCCCTGATAAATTTAAGCATAGGAGTGATATACCACTTAATCTTTATATATGCGGTTTAATATGTAATCCTACCCTAACGACTTCGCCACAAGAAGTATTTAATTCATTAAAACAATTATACATAAAATGTAAATTACAGAGTAGTAATAGAATTCTTATTGATAAACGTAACAAATAAGAAGGATTTATATTAGGAGGTTTTATTTTATGGGTATATTCTTAGTTTTAAGTTTTTTATCTGTTAGTGTAAATATGGTTACACCTCCAGAGCCATTATATCCAATACCGACGCCCCAACAGATTAAATGGCATCAGCAAGAAATGGGAATGTTTTGTCATTTTGGAATAAATACATTCCATAACGAGGAATGGACAGATGGAACAAAACTGGCAGAAAGTTTTAATCCAACTGATTTTAATCCTCAACAATGGGCAGATGTTGCTAAGAACGTAGGTATGGGTTATTTAATTTTGACAGTGAAGCATCACGACGGTTTTGTGTTATATCCTACCATGCATACAGATTATTGTGTACGTTTATCACCGTGGCAAAATGGTCAGGGAGATGTTGTTAAGGGGGTATCAGAAGCATGTAAAAAAGCAGGGATTTATTTCGGTTTTTATCTATCTCCCTGGGATAGGCATGAGCCAAGATATAATGATAATACTGCTTATGATGAGTACTTCAAGAGTTTGTTACGTGAAGTGATAACAAATTATGGACCTGTTTTTGAAGTATGGTTTGATGGGGCTGGCACGAAAGGGCATAAATATGATTGGGAAGGGTATTATCAACTAATAAAACAATTAGAACCGAATGCATTGATTGCTATTTGTGGTCCTGATATTCGTTGGGTCGGAAATGAAGATGGTTTGGCACCTGAAACGCTGTGGAATGTTCAAGAGCGTGATGGAAAAAAGGTTTGGTGGCCTGCGGAATGTGATGTACCTATTCGTAAAGGTCAATGGTTCTATCATACCGATGGTGAAAACAGACTTTTATCATTAAATCAGCTATTAAAAATCTACTATTATTCAGTAGGTAGGGGTGCTGTTTTATTGCTTAATGTGTCACCTGACCGTTCTGGACATTTACCGGAGCCGGATGTGTCACGGCTGTTAGAGTGGCGTAATGTGATCACAGAAACATTTAAAACAAATCTTGCGGAAGGTGCGCATTGGAGTGCAAGTAATGTGCGTGGAAATGCAAAAGAATTTTCTCCAGAAATGTGTTTGAAAGAAAATGATAATTTATACTGGGCAACGGATGATAATGTTCTAAATGCAAGTATTACATTACATTTTTCTAAACCTGTTATATTTGATAGGGTCGTATTAAAAGAGCAGATTTCATTAGGGCAACGGGTTGAAGGACATTCTATCTGGGTAAAAAAGGGTAAATCCTTTGAAAAAGTAGATTCAGGAACTACCATTGGTTATAAGAGAATCCATTGCATACCCCAACAAAAAACAAAAGAAATAAGAATTCAAATAGACAAATCATTAGCATGCCCAACATTAGATTTTGTTGGGATATACCAATCTTCACCGCATGATTTAAAGACACTAAAATAATAATTAAATCTGTAATACATTCCACTTTAAGGTATGAAGTGATGATAATTTATGGAGTTTGTTAAGGATGGAATTTACACAAATTCTGAAGAGAGTTGTAGGTGGAGCCAATCTTACCTGTGATGATGCTTACGAGTCGCTTTCCGCTATTATGGAGGGAGGTGTTTCAGAAATATTAACCGCATCTTTTTTAACTGCGATGGCGTCTCGTCCTGTTATTGGAGAGGAATTGGCGGGTCTGGCAATGGCAATGAGACGGTTTGCTATGCCTGTTTCTGTCTCGAGAACCCCAGTTATTGATACCTGTGGAACTGGAGGAGACCGTAAAGGAACCTTCAATATATCAACCACAACAGCTCTTGTTTGTGCTGGTGCAGGTGTTAATGTCGCAAAACATGGTAATCGAAGTGCCACGAGTGCTTGTGGGAGTGCTGATGTGCTTGAATGCCTTGGGGTAGTTATTGATTTGCCATCAGAGAAAGTCGCGATTTGTATTGATGAAATAGGTATTGGGTTTTTATTTGCACGTAGGTTCCATCCAGCTATGAAATTTGTAGCGAAGATTCGATCAGAATTACCGTTCCCAACCGTTTTTAATTTATTAGGTCCGCTATGTAATCCTGTTAAATTAGATGGTCAAATTATTGGTATTTTTTCCAAAGATTTGTTGGAACCCGTTTCGAAAGCATTGCAAATGTTAGGTATAAAACGAGGTTTTGTGGTTTGGGGAATTGATGGAATTGATGAAGTAAATATTGCTGGTGAAACAGAGGTATATGAGATAACTCCAGACAGTATAAAATATTACCAAATTACACCCGAAGAATTTGGATTTAGAAGATACAACCTTGATGAAATTAAAGGGGGTAATGTTGGAGTTAATGCGGAAATAGTTAGAAATGTATTAACTGGAGAAAAATCACCATATAGAGACGCAGTCCTATTAAATTCTATACCTGCTATTATAGCCAGTGGAATGACCTCAGATTGGAAAACAGCGTTAGAGATGTCTGAGCAATCTATAGATTCAGGAAAAGCATTTGAAAAACTTCAACAACTCATCGATTTAACTCGCCGTTTGGCAAATGAGGTTTCATAGTTGTTATATTCATACATATTTTTTGATATGTAATTTATAAACAACAGATAAATACAATAAAAGCAAGGATAACAATGAATAGCAAGATTTATGATGTTGCCATTATAGGTGCGGGATGTTGTGGTGCCTCGATAGCGAGAAGGTTATCAGCTTATGAGGTCTCAGTTGCCCTACTCGAAAAATGTATCGATGTTGGGTTTGGTGTAACAAAAGCCAATTCAGGAATTATTCATGCTGGTTTTCATCATCCTATTACCTCTTTAAAAGCACGGTTAGAAATTCGTGGGAATTTGATGTTTGACCAACTCCATTATGAGTTAGGATTTCCTTTCAAGAGGGTTGGTGTTCTTGTTGTTGCTTTCAGTGTGGAGGAAATGAAGACTATTGAACACCTATATGCACAAGGCGTAGCAAATGGTGTTCCACGTATGGAGATTTGTGGACGTGAACGAATACTTAATTTAGAACCGCAACTGAATCCGGATGTTGTTGGGGGATTATATGCCCCAACAGGTGGAATTATTGAGCCATATCGCTATGTATTTTCGTTAGTAGAATCGGCACAGAAGAATGGAGTTGATGTCCTGACTCAATTTACAGTTAATCGAGGTGTTCGAGAGCATGATTACTGGGTGATTGAATCGAAAGAGGGAAAAACTGTTAAAGCTAAATATGTGGTTAATTCTGCTGGATTATTTGCAGATGAGGTTTCTAAGGTATTTAATGCGGAGGAGTATAAAATTATACCAAGAAAGGGTGAAGAGTTCTTGCTTCAAAGGAATGCCAAAGGCTTACCTAATCATGTTATTTTCCCTGTCCCTGGTGCTCATACAAAAGGTATTCTTGTAATACCAACTGTTGAAGGCACATTAATGGTTGGTCCTACCGCAATTGAGACAGATGATAAAGAGGATGTAGAAACATCGTCACAGAATCTTGAAACCATATTTATGCAGGCAACTTATATGGTTCCGGCTATTTCTCGACGAGAAATAATAACTTCATTTGCTGGATTAAGACCTACATTAAAAGGAAATGATTTTTATATTGAACCTTCAAAATTACAGCCTAATTTTATACATGTCTCAGGTATTCAGTCGCCAGGATTAACTGCTTCACCTGCTATAGGTGAGTATGTGAAAGATTTACTAAAACAAGAAGGTTTGACACTTATAGAGAAAAAAGAATACGACCCATTTTTGCCACATCCAATTAAAGTCCGAGATTTAACTTTTGAACAGTTAGCCCAACTTGTAGAAAAGGACTCGAAGTATGGACATATCGTTTGTAGGTGTGAAAACGTATCTGAAGCTGAAGTTATAGAGGCTATTTCAAAAGGGCATATAACTTTAGATGGAATTAAGTTCTATACACGGGCTGGAATGGGACGGTGTCAGGGTGCTTTTTGTACTTATAAAATATTAAAAATTATTTCAAAGGAGACAGGAATACCGATAGAAAAGATAACAAAGCGGGGAGATAATAGTTGGATTGTCTATCAACGACTCCAAGATTTCGCAATGAAACAAATTCAGGAGTAATATATGCAGGAGAAAAATTATGATGTTATAGTAATAGGTGCTGGAGCGGCGGGAATGGCTTCCGCATTAAAATCCGCTGAGCAAGGTTTAAAGACAGCAGTGGTTGACCGTGAACCTTATTTAGGTGGTATTCTTCCACAGTGTATTCATAATGGTTTTGGAATACATTTGTTTAAGGAAGAACTTACAGGTCCTGAGTTTGCTGAGCGGTTTATTCAAAGAATAGTTCGCTCGGATATTGATGTGTTTTTAAATACTACCGCAACCAGTATGGCTGTTCATCAGCCTATAAAACAAGTGAATTTATGCAGTAGTGAATATGGGGTTTTGCAAATAAATGCTCGGGCTATCGTTTTGGCCATGGGATGCCGTGAAAGGAACCGTGGCAATCTTGGGATTCCTGGAACTCGACCCGCTGGAATTTTTACAGCGGGTTTGGCTCAAAGGTTGATAAATATAGATGGATATTTGCCTGGTAGGAGAGTAGTCATCGTTGGTTCTGGAGATATAGGGTTGATTATGGCACGAAGATTGACTTGGACAGGTGCAGAAGTCCTTTGTGTGGTTGAAATATTACCTTATCCATCTGGTTTAACACGAAATATTGTCCAGTGTTTGAACGATTATAATATCCCATTATATCTAAGTCATGTTGTAACGAGAATAGAAGGGAAAGATAGGGTCGAGGCAGTTGAAATTACCCCGTTGGAGAATGGGGTGCCTAATTATTCAAAAACGTTTAAAGTTGAATGTGATACATTACTATTTTCTGTAGGATTAATTCCTGAAAACGAATTAACGCAGTCTGCGGGAATAAAAATGAATCCAGAGACAGGAGGTCCTTTGGTGGATACACGACTTATGACCTCAGCAGAAGGTGTATTCGCTTGTGGTAATGTATTGCATGTTCATGACCTTGTAGATTGGGTTTCTGATGAGGCGCAACGTTGTGCAACGGAAGTGGTCAATTATTTACAGGGTAAAACAGAAAAAGTGTTGCAGGGAAAAGTTATAGTGGGGTCTAACTTGAAATATGTACTTCCAAATCGGTATCGGTTAGGGAAAAAAAATCGATTTTCAATGCGTTCTTTGGTTGTGCGAGATAAAGCGACGTTGGTTATTCGCCAAGGTGAAAAGTTGGTTAGACAAGTTACATTAAGACATGTAAAGCCAGCAGAAATGTTTCATGTGGAACTGAAGCCTGAAGATTTAGTTGAGGTTGTTGATAATGGAGAATTATTACCTATTGAATTTTCATTAGAATAATAGGGTATTAGTAAGATGGAACAAGAGATTATTTGTTTAAGTTGTCCAAACGGGTGCCATATACAAGTAAGAGAAGTTAAACCCGGAACGTATTCTTATCAGGGTGCTAAGTGTGAACGAGGTGAAATATATGCTTACGAAGAGATTACTGACCCAAAGCGGATTGTAACTGCTGTTATTGCAACAAATTCAGATGAGATGCCATATATTCCTGTTAAAACAGACAAGCCAATACCTAAAAAGTTTATTAAACCTTTATTAAAAAAGTTATATACCCAGAAAGTTGACATTCCTGTTAGTGCAGGAAAGATTATTATTGAGAATTTTGAAAATACAGGGGTTAATGTTGTTATTACCAGGAGTTTTCCTATTCACTCTTCTTGATAGGTTCTATGCCATAATTTTTTAATATTTCATTTAATGTGTTTTCTGTTATGGCTTCTTCAAATTTTTTTACAAGTTTTCCTTTTGAGTTATAAATAAGTGTTACTGGTAACGCGCCACTTATTTGGGTCTTAAGTGTTTTCTCTATCATCTCAGGAGTTCCATCTTCAAGCAGGTATACAGGACAAGGTAATGGTTTCTTTTTTAAAAAAGGTTCTACGACCTTTTTTCCGTTTTCTTTTCCCTCAATATTAATAAGATAAAGATGAACTAAGTCCTTGGGGTAGTTTTTATAAATATTTCCAAAGAAGGGTAGCTCTTCAACACATGGAGGGCACCATGTTGCCCAAAGATTAATGATAGTAATGCCTTGTCTTTTTTCAGTAATGATGGTCTCAATTTCTTGTAAACGAATAATTTTTATATTTGGCTTGATTTCTTCTTTTTCTTGAAGCTGATTTTGATTGGTCTCCTGAGCGATTGCGGTACTTGTATACAGAAGAAGGAAAGCCATAAAGAGTACAACAAACAAGATGTTTATAGATTTAACCATAAGTTTTTAAAGTTGTCTTTATAAATATTTTATTGAATCTCTCTTCTGATACCGCAGCCCCAAGCCTTTGTTTCTGGTTTAGGGACAGCCTTACCTTCTATTAAGGCTTCAATAGCATTTTCTGTGTACTTTTCTGTTGGCTTACCATCTGGTCTTTTACGGTCATCAAAAGCACCGTGATATGCAATTTTCCCATCTTTATCAATGATGAAAATTTCGGGTGTTACCTTAGCCTTGACTGCATCAGCATATTTATTTTCAACATCTTTTAGAATAGGATAGGGTTTCTTAACTTCAAGTGCATATTTTTTTATTTCTTCTGGTGTTGTTTCAAAATTAGAATCAATTCCCAAAAAAACGACACCTTTGGGACTGTATTTTGCGTGCAGGTTAATTAAATCTGGATCTGCCCCGCGAGAATAAGGGCATTCTTGGGAACAAAATTCAATTACAACGATTTTACCTTTATACTGGGATAGAGAATGTTCCTTTCCATCATAATCTTTTAATTTGAAATCTGGCATGACTTCACCAATATTAAGGGCATTTGATGAGCAAGAAATGCTTGCGATAGATAATAAAATAATAGAGAGTGCCAAAAACATAGTATCTTTTTTTACTTGGCTTTTGGAGGCAATTTGAATGTTCATAGTTATTTCTCCTCTGTTGGCTTTTGTTATTCAAACAAAGCATGTGATTTAATTATTTCATGAAAAATATTATAACATTTGGAAAACTATCAATCTATTATTGTATAATATAAATAGGTTAAAAAACATCATAATAAAAGATGTTTTATTTCTTTTGATTTTCTTTAGTTTTTTTGATAAAATTTGCAAAATTATGTTTATCTAAAGCCCTGTCTGATAAAGGAATTGTCCATTGGATATACTAAAAATAAGAATAGTGGATATATCAGGCAAGGGCTATCAGATTAACGAAACTGTAAAGGTTTCGGAAATACAGCCTGTTGATGTTAAATCCCTTCCAATTGAGACTGTCAAAGTGGAGGGGGTCATGAAAAAAGTTGGCAAGAATTATTTATTTGAAGGGCAAATAGCAGGTTTTTTTATACACGCATGTGATAGATGTCTTGATGAAACAAGGTATGAAATTAATAAACAAATTATATGGTTATTTGAGCAAGGACGATGCGATAGTTATTTAAATATTATTGTTGATACAGAAAAAGGTGAAGATAGAGGTAAAAAAGGAAAAGATAAAGATGAATTTGATGAATTGGCAGAGAAAAGAACATACCAAGGAGATGAAATTAATCTTGCCCCCTATATTTGGGAAGAGTTGGTGTTAGATATGCCATATAAATTTTTATGTAAAGAAGATTGTGCTGGTTTGTGCCCAATATGTGGCACCAATCTTAATCATAATATGTGTACATGTAAGAAAGATGCAGATGATGAATCAATGCATTTAACAAATACAAAGTTATCAGAATTACTACAAGGAATGAACCTCAACATAAAGGAGGATTAAGACGTGCCTGTCCCAAAACGAAGAACTGGAAAAGCAAAAAGAAATATGAGAAGGTCACATCATGCATTGACCAAACCGAACTTAGTGGAATGTCCACATTGCAGTGAGAAAATTTTACCTCACCGTGTATGTCCAAAGTGTGGCTATTATAAGAACCGTCTTGTATTAAAGTTAGAAGAAGAATAATCCTTAACATGGAGAAAAAAACATGCGCATCGCCTTAGATGCGATGGGTTCTGATGGTGCTCCTGCTATTGAAGTGCAGGGAGCAGTGGAAGCGAGTTTGGAGAGGAATTGTGATATTATTCTTTTTGGGGATGAAGAACTCCTAAAAAAGGAATTAGATAAATATCCGAAAAGAGGTAATATTGAAGTTGTTCATACCCCAGAATATATTTCGATGCATGACCAGCCTGTTATTGCGTTAAGGCAGAAGAAGGAAAGTAGCCTTTTGGTTGCATTAAGAAAGTTAAAGATTGGGGAAGTAGATGCGGTTGTTAGTGCTGGCAATACAGGTGCTGTTATGGTTGGTTCGCGTATTGTTCTTGGGATTATTGAGGGAATTTCACGTCCTGCACTGGCTCAAGCACTACCTACAAAGGGTGGGAGAGTTGTTTTATTGGATTTAGGTGCTAATGTGGATTGTCAGGCAAGGCATTTATGTGATTTTGCCATTATGGGTGCTGCCTATTCCCATTATGCTCTCGGGGTTGAAAAACCTCGTGTAGGTCTTATTAATATTGGTGAGGAAATGATTAAAGGGAGTGTGGTATTAAAGCAAGCCTTTCAAATATTAAGTAAAGCAGAAAATATCTATTTTATAGGGAATGTGGAACCAAATAGTGTGTTTGAGGGAGAGGCAGATGTTGTTGTATGTGATGGATTTGTTGGGAATATTATTTTAAAGACCGCAGAATCGGTTGCAAAATTTGTTGGAATATTTATGAAGGAACAGCTCCTCAAGTCCTCAATGAACCGTTTAGGGGCAGTGCTTGCTCGAAGTGCACTCCAAGAATTGAAGAAAACGGTTAATCCAAATGAATACCCAGGGGCACCTCTTTTGGGGGTCCAGGGAGTTGTAATTGCCTTACATGGTGCCTCGTCTCCTTTAGGTATAGCAAATGGAATTCGAGGTGCAATTAGATCTGTTAAGTCAGACCTTGTGGGACATATTGGAGAAAAAGTAAAAAAATTTTCAATAAAAGATATTGTAGAACCTGAAGAAAAGTTAGAGATTGGAAAGGACACTTTATCTGATAGTTCTGATAGTATAGATAAGCAACTAATATAGTTTAGTTTATTATTTCAGGAGTTATAACATGGATGGACAAGATATAAAAACAAAAATTTTGGAGTGTGAATGTGGTGCACGATTGGTTCCTCAAGTTGATGGCCATGAGTTAAGAGGGACATGTCCTGCATGTGGTAAAAAGTTGGTAATGAGAATTGACCCTGCAAAGACTGAACAAATACCACCAAAAGATTCACCTCCTCCTCAAGTACAAATTAATAAAGAAGTGGTGAAACTTCCGCTACCAGATGATGGCTTAGAAGAGTCAGGGAGGAGCTATTTGACTTTTTCATCGGATATAAAAATTCGTTCGAGAGAAGCCGCCTCACTGGTAAGTCGGGGGAAGATAGTGGAGGCTATTGCGTTATATCGTTGGATTTGTGAGGAAAATCCAGAACATCGTGATGCATATTATGGTTTAGGTTTTTGTTATTACAAGTTGGGAGATTTGCATAGAAGTCGATGGATGTTGGAAAAGGCTCTGGCTTTGGAACATCCCAATGCAGGAAAACTGTTGATGAAGGTAACACAGAAGATTGAAGAAGAAATGAAATTAAAAAAGCTGAAAGAAGAGGTAAAACGAGAAATTTCAGGTCAGAAAGAGCCCGGAGAATTTATTTTGGATGAATCCGAATGAAAAAGAAACCAAATTCGTCAATTTGATAGATTATTTTCTTGAGCTTGCTGTTTTTGAATGGGGACTTTCTGAAAACACATTAGATACATATAAAAGAAACTTGCTTTCTTTTCTCGATTTTTTGTATGAGAAGCATATAAATGGTTTGGAAAAAGTTGATTCTGCTTTAATACTTGAATATTTACTTAATCTTCAAAAACGAGGACTATCTACGCGTTCTATAGCTCAGCATCTCAGCACATTAAGAGGTTTTTATCGATTTTTATGTGATGAGCAAATAGTGGATACGAACCCTATTGATGTTATAGATACTCCTCATTTATCTCAGAAACTACCCCATTTTATGACAGAAGGCGAAATAGAGCAAATCTTTAAGGTGGCGGAAACTACAAAGAAGAATAAAGAAAGGGACCTTGCTATTTTAGAATTATTTTATTCTTGTGGTTTAAGAATAAGTGAACTATCAAAGATTAGTATCCAAGATATTGTTTTTAATGAGGGTTTATTAAGAGTTCGAGGGAAAGGGGATAAGGTACGTATTGTTCCGTTAGGTAGTAAGGCGATTTCTCGACTTCAAGAATGGTTATCTGTTAGAAATACTGGGAATGTTAAGACTACATGTATATTTGTATCAAGGTCGGGCAAACAAATGGGCAGGACGACATTGTGGCGGATAGTGAAGCAATATGCAATGTTAGCAGGTTTGTCAAAAAAGGTGACTCCGCATACATTTAGACATACGTTTGCTACCCATTTACTTAACAGAGGTGCCGATTTGAGGGTTGTTCAAGAATTGTTAGGACATTCAAATATCTCTACTACTCAGATTTACACACATGTAAGTGTAGAACGGATAACTCGAGCCCATAAGGATGCTCATCCCCGAGCATAATCCTATTTGTGATTTATAAAACAGATTATAATCGTGTGAAAAAATGAATAGTAAGGTATCATAAATGGATTTTTTTGAAATAATTTTATAGTGGGTGTGATAAATAAATATGCAGGCAGGCTCCTAAGTTAAGTAAACTATAGTTCTTTTTAGGTTTATTATAAAAGGAAAGGAGATATTATGGATTATCATAGGTCTATAGTACGGTTTATTATTTTTGCATTGTTAGGATTGGTGATGGAGGTCTTTTTTACAAGTTTCGGAGGTTTAATTAAACATGGTGAAATTAATTTATATGGGCATACCTCGCCATGGATGATGATTGATTATGGTTTATTGGGTATTATAACTCCGTGGTTAAGGAATCCCTTGAAAGCAAATAAGGTTCCATTACCATTGAGGGCATTTGTTTATATGATAGGTATATTTTTTGTTGAGTATGTCTCAGGTATCATCTTTCACAAGGTTATAGGGTTAAAAATTTGGGATTATTCCCATCTTCGCTATAATCTTCATGGACAAATAACCTTACTTTATGCTCCTGCCTGGTATGCACTTGGATTGGGGGTTGAGAAATTGTATGAATGGATAGATAAAGCTTCATGGGCGATACTTACAAAATCTCCAGAAGGCTACCAACCAGAGTAGATAGTTTGTGTCTGTGTTATGGGATGTGTGCATTTTCAAGGATTAAATAATTTGTTTCTATTCCTGTGACTATAGGTATTGAGTTGGTTATGTTTGTTCTGGCACACCAATATATATCTTTTTTAAGTCCGATGGTTCTTAATTTATCAGCATGTGGTGCTGTTTGAAATAATTTCTTAATACCTTCTTTTTCAATTCTTTTTACCCAGTATTCAAATATATCTCTTCCACAACCTATCGATATTTCCAATTGCTGAAGAATGAAACTTGCACTTACCCAGTCTTCTTGAGCAGAGAATTCAGGGGTATCGAATAATCCTGCAGGAACTATTACAAAATCTTTATTTTGTTTTTTTAGAAATTGAATGGTTGCTTTAGCATTGATTGTAGTAGACATAATTATAAAAGGGACATCTCTTCTATATGCTTCAAATAGTAAGCGTGCTCCTGTTGTTGTAGTAAAAATAACTTCTTTCCCCTTGGCATATACCGTTTCCTGTGGGCTGTTTCCAAAATTAAACCCTTCTGGTGGAAGGCCATTTCTTTCACCATACAAGAGAGCGTTTGGAAAAATATGTTTTAGTTGTCGTGCGGTATCTACTTCAGCAACTACGAATATTTTGGTGGCTCCATGATGAAGAAGCATGGATGCTGTAGCACTTGCTCTTAATGCGTCTACAATAATAATACCTAAATGATTTTCTTTACCGTAAATGCAACCTTCTCTACCTTGGATAATGTGAGCTAACATAAAAATAACCTTCCGATTCTTTATTTTTGAAATAATTTAATTTATTAAATAAAAAAATCAAAAAAAGGTACTTTCCAATTTGATTTTTGAGTTTAAATTGTATATCTTACATATATTACAGTAAAAACGTTGGCGTTGATTGGATATTGCCAGTTGCAATATTCATGGAGCCAACAAAAACGATGGGGAGTAACCCACTGGAGGAACAAATATGCCATTCAAAAAAGCAAAAGAAGGTGATAAGCCTTTGACCAAAGCTCAAATCCTTCAACTACTCGCTGAAGAGACAGGGCTAACCAAGAAGACAGTTAATGAACTTCTTCAAAAGTTAGTCGAGCTGGCTTATGCTCAGGCTCCTGCAGGTTTTGTCATTCCCGGATTGGGCAAGCTTGTTGTAGTACAGCGTAAGGCTCGCATCCAAATCAATCCACAGACCAAAGAGAAGATGAAAGTCCCTGCAAAGAAAGTATTGAAATTCAGAATTGCTAAAGCGGCAAAAGACGCAGTTGTTCCACAAAAAAAGTAATGTAGTATACAATTTTTTCAATACTATATATATTACTGCAGTCTGTAAAAGACTGCAGTAATATTTTTTTTTCAGGAATAAATATGGTGATATTGTGGTATAATTTTAATAGGAATGTAATTTGTAAGAAGGAGTAAGAGTTGTTCGGATGTTATATAAAAAAGAATGTTTAATCGGTTGTATATGTCTTTTTTTTATTTTCTCCTATGATGCTTCAACAGAAGTTCATATTCAATCGACGCCTCTTGTTTCAGGTTGTGATATAAATATACAATTGGTTTCAGATATAGAGATAAAAGAGCAGAATATCGATAAACAGATATTTTCTCGTCTGGAAATCTGTGATATGGGTATAGAGGGTTCTGAAGGTTATCCTGAAATTCCAGTATTGCGTCGATTGATAGAAGTTCCAGTTAATGTGAAAAATGTATCTTTTGTCTACGAAGTTATATCTATTAAAGAAGAGAAAGAATTGCTTTATCCTGTTTATCCAGTTCAACCTCCATGGGAAAAATCTATCGGTAAAGAAAAACCTAAATTTATTATCTATTCCAGTGCATACGAACAAGGAAAAGAATATGGAAGAGAGACCATAACCCTTGAGCCTTTCGGGGTAGTCCGTGGAAAGAATTTATACCAAATTTCATATTACCCAATTCATTATATTCCTTCAGAAAATAAAATATTTTTAAGACGTAATGTAAATATTTCCGTTCGCTGGGATAATGCCAAGTCTCTAAAGGTACGAGATAAAAAGTATGAATCAAAATACGTTGATGATTTATGGAAGCCTTTGATAGTAAATAATCTTTCTGATACAAGTAAAGAGAAAATAGAAAGTAACTACACAATACCGACAGGAATGCTCGTTATCGTAGGGTCTAATTTTATTAATAGTAGCAAACTGAATGAATGGATACAATGGAAGACACAGAGGGGTTTTATAATAACAGTTAAGAATGTAGCAGATATTGGATTAAATTCGACATTAATTCGAAACTATATAAAACAGGCTTATGAAAGTTGGGAAATTCCTCCTTCATTTGTAGTTTTAGTAGGCGACGCAAATTATATACCTGCACAGCAAGGTTATGCTTATTATAATCCTGTTACTGATTTATATTATTCGGTTGTAGATGGTGATGAATACTATACACCCGATTTATGGATTGGTCGGATCAGTGCATCTACAATAGCGAATTTAGATAATGCTATTAATAAAATTCTTCAATATGAAAAGGCACAATGGGCACTATCCACACCTTGGTATTTAAAGGCTTCTTTTTTAACAGGTGTTGACCATTATGAAGTGACCGAGCAAACGCATAATTATGTGATAACGAATTATTTTTCGCCTAAAGGTTTCGCTACACAAAAATTATATACAGTAACATATAATGCAACTACTTCTGATGTCTTGTCAGCTATTAATGAGGGGAGGGGTTGGATTGTCTATTCGGGGCATGGTTCTGAAACCGAATGGCAAGACGGGCCTGCAATTACGCAAGATAATTTAAATTCTTTATCTAATACAGTATATCCTTGGGTATTGAGTTTTGCATGCGAAACTGGTCAATTTGGAAGACCTGAATGTTTTGGTGAAACATGGCAACGGGTTCCAGCTGGAGGTGTGGGATTTTTCGGGAGTTCAGAATCTTCATATTGGGATGAAGACGATGTATTGGAAAAATATATTATTCAAAGTTTTTTTGAGAATAAAACATGGACGGCTGGAATGATACTTGCAGGTAAATTAAAATTCTTTAATTTTTACGGCAATATAGGTACAACACAATATTACTTTGAGATGTATAATATTTTGGGAGACCCCTCTACTGAAATATGGATAGGGGAGTTACAGAACCCTGTTATAAACTATAATATATCTGTAAGTCCCGATGGATTGCCATTCCCCTTATATATTGAATGGGAAAATGCCTCTGCAACTTTGAGTAATTCTACGACATTATTTGGGGCTGGTTTAACTGTGTTTGGAAACAATTTAATTCAGTTATCTCCTCCGGGACTTGTTCCTACGCTTACTCTAACCGTAACAGGGAATCCAATTTATCCGATTCAGGTAGAGATTCCAGTTGTACCGGGGTCTGATGGGAGTGTTATTTGGGACAAGTCAGTATATACCGCTTCATCTCTTGCGATGTTGACGCTTTCAGATGCTGACTTGGCAGGACAACAATCAATAGACTTGTCAATAACATCGACAAGTGGTGATTCGGAACAGATGCAATTAATTGAAAAAGAAATACCAGGTTTGTTTCAGGGAACAATTCAATTAACTACAACTAACACGGGACAAAATGATGGAATGCTATCTGTTATCCATGAAGGAATAATTTCCGCAGAATATTATGATGAACATACAGATGAAGGGATTTCACAGATAAAAGTTGCAGAAGCCAATATAGATGCATTTCCACCAGAATTACTACAATTAAACGCTTTTCCTTCAACTCGGAGTTCTGAATTTCAGATTCAAACAAATGAAAATAGTAATGTCAGATTTGAGTATGGATTGCTTTGTTCTACTCCTTTCCCAAATCATGAAGAGTCGATAATGTGGACTACAGACCATAAAATTTTACTAACAGGACTAACTCCAGATACGAAATATTTTTACAGGGTTACTTTAGTTGACCGTGCTGGAAATAGTTATACCAGTGATTGTTCGTTTTTCCAGACTCTCATGCAACCTGATTATTTTACATATAATTATCAAAGCACCATAGTTGATACAGTCCCTATTTCTTACAATCGGATTGTTTTTACACCTGATAATTCACCTGATTATTATTCGGCATGTAAGGAAGATGTAACTAATTTTATGAGAGATACAGGAAACGCAACTCCTATAACATTGGGGGATGATAGTTTTTATTTTCTTGAATTTCCATTAGGCACCAAAGTTTATCTATATGGTACTGAATATACAAGTTGTTATATTGGAAGTAATGGTTATTTGACCTTTACAAGAGGTGATAATGACTATGACGAATCATTAGAAAGGCATTTTTCTATCCCGAGAATATCGCTGTTTTTTGATGATTTAAATCCATCAGCAGGTGGTTCTGTTATCTATCAATTTGAAAAAGATGCTTTTATTGTTACTTATTATCAAGTGATGCGATATGGCTCAGGAGAGGTAAATACACAGGTGGAGTTATTTTATGACGGTAGAATTGCAATTACATGGCTTAATTGTATGAGTTCAAGTTTTATTGCAGGATTGTCAAGTGGAAATGGAGTTCCTGAAAACCTTGAGATATCGGACTTTTTGACGTATGAGGAATGTAAGGTATTGGAAGGTTCAAATGAGGGAATTTTAGAGGGGGAAGGGATTGTCGAGGGGAGCCAAGAAGGGGAAGGAATTATAGAAGGAACGACAGAGGGAATAGTGGAGGGTGAAGGAGTGCTGGAAGGTGAGGGAATAATCGAGGGATTTACAGAAGGTGAGTATATTTATTATTATTCAGCAGATCTGAATCGGGATGGATATCTTAACCTTTCAGAACTGTTGCGAGTTGTTCAGTTTTTTAATATGGAAGGTTATTATTGTGATATAAATAACGTTGAAGATGGATACTCTCCTGGTATTGGTGATGACCATGAATGTGCACCTTATTCAGCAGATTATAATCCACAAAACTGGAAAATTGAGTTTGATGAATTACTCCGTGTTATTCAAATTTATAATTCGGGTAGATATTATCCATGTCCAGGACAAAGCGAAGATAATTTCTGTTTTTAATTTTGTAGATTGATAGTGGATGGGGAAATAGGTTAAATTAGTAAAAGATGTTTATGTCTTTATAATTATAAAAACATTAGTCTGTTATTATGTTAAATAAAGAACGAATATTCCATACACGTGAAATATCTATATTATCTTTTAATGAGCGGGTTCTTCAGGAAGCGGAAGATTCTCGAAATCCTCTTTTAGAACGATTAAAATTCCTTGGAATTTTTTCCTCTAACATGGATGAATTTTTTAAGGTTCGTGTAGCAAGTGTTAAAAGGAGGCTTGAATTAGGTGAACAAAAAATGGCGTATCTTCTTGAAGTTATTGGTGATTTTTCTCGAGAATTGGATGAACGTTTTAGACAAGCCTATCAGACGATTACTGAAGAATTAGCAAATTATGGAATTCGAATATTAACTCATGAAGAGTTAAAAGAATTATCCCCATCTGAATTACAATGGCTTTCAGAATATTTCCAAGAAAATATACTTCATACCCTTGTCCCTATTTTATTGCAAGAAAAAGTTCCTTTACCACCTATTATTGATGGGGCTATCTATTTTGCAATACAAATGAACATCCAAAAAAACAAAAAATATGCTATTCTTGAAATTCCGTCCGTTTTGCCCCGTTTTATAGAACTACCAAGTGGTAATATTTCATACATTGATGATGTTATTCGTTTATTTCTTAATGATGTGTTTTATATTTTTCCTTATGATGATATTGAAGCGTATGAATTCAAAATATCAAGGGATGCGGAGTTAGATATTGACAATGATTTTTCAGAAGGTTACATCCGTAAGATGCGAAAGGTGCTGGAACAGCGTAAAGGGGGAAGACCTACTCGGTTTCATTATGATGAGCAAATGCCGAGAAAATTATGTAAAAAACTCCTGAAAGAATTAAAAATTTCGGAGGAAGATACTGTCATTGCGGGTGGGCGTTATCATAACATGAAAGATTTAATAAATTTCCCTGCACGAAGGCAAGATTTACTTTTTGAACCTTTGCCTCCTGTTGAACATCCAGTTCTTAGTAGAACATCAAAACTGATATTGGATATTGTGGAAAAACAGGATATTTTGCTTACATATCCCTATCAATCGTTTGACCATGTGATTCGTTTGATACGTGAGTCTGCAATTGACCCAGATGTTGAAGAAATAAAAATTACTATTTATCGTGTGGCTAATCAATCTCGAATCGTAAATGCTTTAATTAATGCTGCAAGGAATGGTAAGAAGGTTTTTGCTTCGATAGAACTTCAGGCAAGATTTGATGAACAACATAATATCCAAATTGCAGAGCGATTAGCAGAAGCAGGTGTGCGTGTTGCTTATGGTGTTCCTCCTATGAAAGTCCATGCAAAATTTCTATTTATAAAAAGGAAAGGCAAGAAATTTGTCGCACTATCGACAGGTAATTTTAATGAGAAAACAGCAAGACAATATGTAGATAGTATTTTACTTACTTCAAATGTACAGATAGCAGAAGAAGTTGAAGAAGCGATACGATTATTAGATAGAACGTCGGGATTGCCTCCATTAAAAGCACCTGATTTTGAACATATTTTAGTTTCACCTTTTACACTTCGCAAATCGCTAAATAGGCTTATAAACCGTGAAAAAGAAAAAGGGTCTGAAGGTTATATTTTGTTGAAGGTGAATCATCTTACCGATACGAAGATTATAAAAAAACTAAAAGAAACAGCAGATGCGGGAGTTCATATTGATTTGATTGTTCGTACTACTTATGCTATGCCTGCACATGCTAATATTTATGCGATTTCTATCTTGGATCGCTTTTTGGAGCATCAACGTATCTATATTTTTGGTAGAGGTGCAAATGCGGATGTATATTTTTCATCAGCAGATTTAATGGAACGAAACCTTGATTATCGAGTTGAATCTGCATTCCCTATACTTAATCCTGAACTTAAACAGCAAGTACTCAAAATGGTATCTTTTCAAATACAGGATAATGTAAAGGCAAGAATATTAGATGAACGACAGACAAACCGTTATGTTGAACATGGTAAGGGAATAATTCGTGCTCAATATGCCACTTATCAATATTTCTCTGATTATTTAACTTCTTGTGAGTCACATTTGGAGTAAAGACATTATATAAACTCTTTACTATTTTTAAAATACGTTCCAATGTAAAACGTCAGAGAGACTCCTTTTAGAAGGAGAGGGAATAACAGCAGGATAGCCGATAGCAATTAAACTCACTAATTTATAATGAGGAGGAACATTTAGTAATTTCAGGATAACATCACAGTAAGGTTTTTTATCCCCAGCTACCCAGCATGAGCCCAAGCCCAATGCATTTGCTGAGATGAGGATATTTTGTGTAGCTGCTGAGCCATCTTCAATATAGTATTTTGTATCTTTACAAATCACAGCAATACATGCTCCAGCTTCACTAATAAATTTGCCATGGTCAGTAGTTTCGGCAACTTTTCTTTTTAATTCTTTGTCAACAATAACGATAAATTCCCATGGCTGTTCATTTCTTGCAGTGGCAGAGAGTCGTCCACAATCAATCAGTGTTTCCAGCAATTCTTTTGGAACCTCTCTATCTATGTATTGTCTTACAGAACGACGTGTTTTAATTGCCTCAATAGCATCCATAATATTCCTCCTTATCGTTCTAAATTATTATTAAAGCGGGGCATCTTGTAATATATCCAAACTGGTGCTTGTTCCTATTCGGTTTGCACCTGCCTCTATCATGGTTACTGCCTCACCATAGGTTCGTATACCTCCTGCTGCTTTAACGCCGAGTAAATTTCCAACAGCTTTCCGTAACAGTTGAACATCCTCAACAGTGGCTCCTTTTATTCCGTATCCAGTTGAAGTTTTCACAAATGAGGCTCCTGTGCGTATTGCCATTTCACAAACCGCTACTTTCTCATCAGTACTTAAATAACTTGTTTCTAAGATAACTTTTACGGGTACATTTTTAGCTGTTTTTACAATGGCTGCAATCTCTTTTTCTACATAGGCTGTATAGCCTGATTTAAGAGCACCAATATTAATGACCATATCAATTTCTTGTGCCCCATTGCGGATAGCTTCTTCTGTTTCGAGTACTTTAACATGTGCTGTTGTGGCACCAAGAGGGAAACCTATACAAACGTCGACTTTTATTGGGGTATCCTTTAACAACTGAGCACATAATTTTGTCCATGTTGGATTAACACTTACAGAACAGAAATTATTTTCTTTTGCTTCTTCACAAAGGATTCGAATTTCATCCTCTGTAGCATGGGGTCGAAGTAAAGTATGATCTATCATTTTTGCTAATTCGTGTCTTTTAATAACCATATCTAAATCTATTTCCTATTTAGTTGTATATTATAATCTCAACACACTGAAACCGCCACTAATTTCAAAAATAGAACCTGTCGCATAATCAAACAAACCATCTGCTATGGCTTTAACACATTTCCCTATGTCTTCTGGAGTTCCCCATCGTTTTTGAAGAAGCAGACCTTCTTGAATTAGTTTGTCGTATTTTTCCTTTACAGGTTCTGTCATATCTGTCATGATAATTCCTGGGCGAATTTCAAAAACAGGGATGTTATATTCAGATAAACGGACTGCATATAATTGAGCAGTCATGCTGAGACCTGCTTTGCTTATACAATACTCTGCTCGGCTTGGTGATGCAGTATTTGAAGAGATGCTTGTTATAAAAATAATCCGTGGGTTATATGGTATCTGTTTTTTTTCTATCCGTGTCTGTATCATTCGCTTGGCTATTTTTTGAGTGAAGAAGAAAGGTCCTCGTAAATTTGTGCTTAATACATGGTCGTAACTTTCAGGGATACACTCTAAAATATCCATGCGACGTTCAGGAGCAATTCCTGCATTATTTACTAATAAGTCGATTTCAGGAAGATTATGAACTTCTTTTAAAAACCAATCATCCTGTTCTTTAAGATGTTCGATATTTAAAGAAAAAGGATAACACTTTACTTTATATTTTGTTTCAATTTCATCTTTTAATTTTTCAAGCCCTTGTGGACTTCGGGCAATAGCAATAATATTATATCCATTTTGTGCCAAAATCGAGGCTATCCCTTTCCCAATACCTCTGCTGGCACCTGTAATTAACGCAGTTAGGTTATTCATGGTCACATCTCTTTATGTATTTATAATTCATTTTGAATCATCTGTTCCAATGTTTGGAATTTGCGTATCCACTCGTAATCAAATGGACCTTTCCTGAGGATTTCTCCACATTCAGGAAAGGAATTGTAGTTTTTGCAGGATTGACTGGAACAATAAGCACCGGCACCTTCGACAACCAAAGCGTC
Organism: Candidatus Hydrogenedens sp.; assembly: GCA_035361075.1. Lineage (NCBI taxonomy): Bacteria > Pseudomonadati > Candidatus Hydrogenedentota > Candidatus Hydrogenedentia > Candidatus Hydrogenedentales > Candidatus Hydrogenedentaceae > Candidatus Hydrogenedens > Candidatus Hydrogenedens sp. The sequence goes on from DAOSBX010000007.1 coordinate 103,122, forward strand.
ACCAATGGTAGCCTCTTTTAACATTCGTGGCTCTAAACTTTCAGGGTCACCTCGTTGTGGAGTAAAGATGTCTCCACTTTCGCAACAATGTCCTGAAACAATGTAAGGATATTCTCCTTGTGAAGCATTATTATGCTTAGATACGAGTACAAGTGGGTGTAATGCACCATACATTGATGGGCGGACATTTTCAGTCATTCCAGAATCAACTTTGATAAATCGGTAACCTGAAGGTCCTGTATCAACCACATCAATTACACTACAAATTAAAGAACCAGCAAGTGCCACTAAATATGTTCCTGGTTCAATTTCAAGATGAAGTTTTCTACCATATTTTTTTTCAAACTCATAAAAGGAGGGAAGGATTCTTTTACCTATTTCTTGTAGATTTGCAGTTTTTTCATCAGCCATTCTTGCGACTTTGTATCCACCTCCAAGACTAAGACGAGTTACATCTGGCATCTTACTTGCTGTATCTAATGCTAAATGAGCACAATGAACCCATACCTCAGGGTCAGAACCAGAACCAATATGTGTATGTAAGCCAGTGATTTTTAAGTTATATTTATTCGCAACTTCATACACCTTGTCCAAATATTCATGCCAAATTCCGAAACTTGATGACGGTCCTCCGACGTTAGTGCGATTAGAAGAGCCTGAGCCTAATCCAGGATTTATTCGAACACTCACTTCTGTTCCGGGGAACATTTCTCCATATATTTTTAATTGTTGGAGAGAACATGCATTAAATAAAACGCCCTTCTCTACGAACATTTTGAGATTTATAGGGAGTTGCTGTGCTGTTATTTGTATATGTTGAGGGGGAATACCAGCACGAAGAGCCCTTTCTGCTTCATATTCACTACTGGCATCTATATGTAATCCCCACTTGTGAAATTTCTGCAGAATTTTGCGAGTAGGTAGTGCTTTCATTGCAAAACGAGCGGTAAAACCAAAGGCATGGGGAAATGATAAAACTTCTTGAGCCGATTTAAACATACTTTGTTCATCGTAAACAAAAATGGGGGTTCCATAGTTTTCCTGAATATGCAATACTTCTTCCTCAGATAAGAAAAACAACTGTTCCATTTTTTACCTCATCTTTTTAGTTGGGATGTTAATATAAATTTCGATATTATTTATGTGTAATATGATAAGAATAAAATAAAGTGATAAGATTTTACAACGATGGCACGCGAAAAAAAAATTTATGAATGTTCGGAATGCGGTTTGATTTCACCTAAATGGTTAGGACGTTGTCCCCAATGTGAGTCATGGAATTCATTTTTAGAACGGGTTTCAACATCTGTCAACAAAAATTATAAAGTAGAGAGTTCATCTCAAGTCGTTTCTATTGTTAATTTGGAATCATTTGAGCATCTAAGGAAACGTATTCCAACAGGGGTGGATGAATTTGACCGTGTTATAGGTGGTGGGATTATACCTGGAGCAGTTATTTTGATTGGAGGTGAGCCAGGAATAGGGAAATCTACATTGGTACTTCAAATTGCTGGGATGTGGTCTAAAAATGTTGGCTCTGTATTATATGTTCATGGAGAAGAGTCTTATCATCAAGTGAAAGATAGAGCGAGTAGAGTTAATTCTATTCAAGACAATCTATTTTTATTCTCATCTACTGTCTTACAAGAGATACTTTATGCGATTGATGAACATCATTTTTCTCTTCTAATTATAGATTCAATTCAAAGTGTTAGTAACCCAGAAGTAGACTCTATTCCAGGTAGTATTACACAGGTGCGGGAATGCACATATGAACTTGTTCAGAAAGCCAAAGAGAAAAATATACCAATGTTGATAGTAGGGCATATCACGAAAGAGGGTTATATTGCAGGACCGAAGGTGTTAGAACATATTGTAGATACAGTATTATATTTTGAGGGGGAAGGGAAGTTTTCTATTAGAATATTGCGAGCCATAAAAAATCGGTTCGGCTCTACTCAGGAGATAGGTGTATTTGAAATGTGTGCTGAAGGATTAAAAGAAATAACCAATCCGAGTGCGGTTTTTCTACAAGAACGTCCACAGGGAGCAAGTGGTTCTCTTGTGATGCCTATGATAGGTGGTTCAAGACCTTTATTGGTAGAGATTCAGGCTCTTGTCGGAAAAAATAGAAATCCTCAACCACGACGTGGAATTATGGGATTAAATGCGCAACGTGTGTCCTTATTGATAGCAATTTTAGAAAAAAAAGCAGGTATTTTCCTTGCGGATAGGGATATTTTTGTTAATGTGGCAGGAGGAATTTTTGTAGATGAGACTGCGGGTGACCTTCCTATCCTTATTACATTGCTTTCAAGTTTTTGGGAAATTCCAATGAGCCCTGACTGGGTTGCTTTCGGTGAGGTTGGTTTGACAGGAGAAATCCGCAGAGTTAATGCTACACGAATTCGTCTTAATGAAATTTCAAAATTTGGTTTTAAAACATGTATTATTCCTAAATATGAGTCTTCGGATATCCCAGAAAACTGTAGAGATGTCCATCTAATTTCACTAACAAATGTATATGAATTAAAGAACCTGTTTAAAGAACGGGAGGAATCTTATGAGTAGTATCCACGATACAGATGAACTCTTCAAAAAAGCCCTTCAGATGGTTGCACCAGGGAGCAAGGTTCGTGAAGCACTTTCTGCAATAATTCAAAGTGGAATGGGTGCTTTATTATGTTTTGGCGAACCCAAAAAATTGTCTCAACTATCAGAGGGAGGTGTTGAACTAAATGCGGAATTGAAACCGCAACTTATTTATGAATTATCAAAAATGGATGGAGCAATTATTCTTAATTCAGATGGAACACAAATTTTATATGCAAATCGTTTTTTGAAGCCAAATGCAAAAATTCCATCCGATGAAACAGGGACACGTCACCGTGTCGCTCAGAGAATGGCACAACAAGCCCATTGTATT